>NZ_PGFD01000003.1:0-300000 GCF_002797535.1 Chryseobacterium geocarposphaerae | reverse complement strand
TGGTGAGTTTCGCATCAAACTGAACTCCTGCTGCAGTCACCACAAATTCTAAGCTCTGTTGTTTATCATTATATCCGTTCAGTGCCACACCAAAAAAATCGTCGTTGTTGATTCCGTCTCTTTCCGTCAGTTCCTTAGCAATTTTATTGGGAGTGGGATCATACATTTGTGCTCCGAAATAAATACCGGTATCATCATATAAAATTCTGACTTCTGTTTTTATGGAGTCCGCCTGTGGTTTTCCGTTATTAGGATTTCTCTCGATGAAATTGGTTGCAATGGGAGCATTCTGCCATACTGCATCATCCAAAATTCCATCAATTTTTGGTGAAGATGAGGTTTTTGTAATGAGTATTTTTTTTCTTACAATATGGTCGTCTTCCTTTTTCTGCGAATACATGAAGCAGGAAAATAATAATAAGGTGAAAAGCAATTTGGTTTTCATGATGTTCTTAGGCTTATATATTCATGACAACCGATGTTTAAAATGTATTACATTCGTAATCAGAAATAATGAAAAGCTTCCACCTTATTCGATCAGAAGCGTAAATCAGTTTAATGTGGCTTGGAAACGGTTTCGGCTGCCCAAAGGGCAGCCGGAACCGTTTATATCAAAATTGATGATCTTATTTAGCAAACTTTAAAGGGTATTTTACATTTTTAAAATCATCGAGACTTGCCTTTAAAGAACCTACAGCCAATTCAGCTTTCAGCAACATTGGAATATGGTTGTAATCGTTAGAGACCCACATCGTAACACCTTCTTTCTCTTTAAAAACTCTACCGCTTTTTACAGATGGGATGATTTTCAAACAATTAATGGTTCCGAATTTTGTCTTTAAATTTTCCGTACCAACTACTTTCAGCTGAAAAGGAAACATTTCATCGTCAATCCAAACGTTCATATTGATGATGGTACCTGTTTTTAACTCGGCAGGAGTTTTACTTCTTAAATAATAAAAACAGGAAAGCATATCCTGAACTCCTTTTACTGATTTTAGGACTTTAGAACCGTTTGCAGGCGTTTTTTTATCTGTTAAGATTAAAGTATTATTATCATGATTGAAAGTGGTTTCAAAATGCTGGCGATAGCTTCCTTCTTTTACGTTTCTTACATAAAAGCTGGGCAATCCCGTGTTGATATTGATATAACTTTCGTATAAATCATCTACTTTGAAGAAAGCTCTTACAGCTCCGGTTGTTTGCCCAGTGCCTTTTACATACAAATGAGGGGCTCCCTTATAGTTTACTTTTTGAGTGGTAAGAGTTGCATTTCCTGCATTCAGAAACCCGTAATGAATTCTAAGTGTGATGGATTCACCGTTTGCAATATTGTCTATCTGAGCAAAACTCAGACAGAATATACATACTGCAATAAGGTTTAAAATTTTCTTCATGGTTAGACATTTACAAAAAGGTTGCCAAATTTTTAGTCTGTTTTTCTTCGTATTTGACAAATCTCAGTTTTTTATTTAGAATGAATTAAATATGCTTCGCATTAAAATTAGTAAATTTGCAGCTACAAGTATAATTAAATTATCTTATAATTATGATAACTACCGATATATTGATCATAGGAGCAGGACCAACGGGGCTTTTTGCTGTATTTGAAGCAGGATTATTAAAAATGAAGTGTCACATCATTGATGCACTTCCTCAACCAGGAGGACAATTGGCAGAGCTTTATCCTAAAAAACCTATTTTCGATATTCCGGGATATCCTTCTGTAAACGCAGGAGAATTAGTAGATAACCTGATGGAGCAGATCAAGCAGTTTCAGCCAGGCTTTACATTAGGGGAAACAGCAGTTTCTTATACTAAAGTAGATGATGAGTGGTTTGAAGTGGTTACCAACAAAGGAACTGTTCACAGAGCGAAAGCTATTGCTATTGCAGGAGGTTTAGGAACTTTTGAGCCTAGAAAGCCAACGATTGAAAATGTAGCGGATTACGAGGAAAAAGGTCTTGAATATTTCGTAAAAGAGCCTGAACATTTCAGAGATAAAAAAGTAGTGATTGCAGGCGGAGGAGATTCAGCACTTGACTGGAGTATCTTCTTATCTAATGTTGCGAGTGAAGTTACATTGATTCACAGAAGAAATGAGTTCCGTGGAGCTTTGGATTCTGTAGAAAAAGTTCAGGATTTAAAAAATCAGGGGAAAATTAAATTGATCACTCCGGCTGAAGTTACAGCGATCAAAGGAGATGGAAAAGTTGAGGCGATCACGGTTGCTGTAGACGGACAAGATCCTTATGATATTGAAACAGATTACTTTATCCCGTTATTCGGTTTAACTCCAAAATTAGGCGAAATTGGAAACTGGGGATTGAATATCGAGAAAAATGCAATCGTTGTAAATAACGCATTAGATTACCAAACAAACATAGATGGGATTTACGCAATCGGAGATATCAATATTTATCCTGGAAAACTAAAATTAATTCTTTGCGGTTTCCATGAGGCAACTTTAATGTGTCAGAGTGTTTACAACAGATTGAATCCGGGTAAAAAATTTGTGTTGAAATATACAACGGTAAGTGGAGTAGACGGTTTCGACGGAAGTAGAAAAGAAGCTGAGAAGGCTGTTGTGAAAAAAATTGACTAATTTTGCAAAATTATGTCAGATATTAATATAAAAATCACCGACAGAGAAGGTGTAACTCATGATATTGTAGCGCCTACAGATATGTCCATGAATTTAATGGAAATTATCCGTTCTTATGAATTGGCAGAAGAAGGAACGATCGGAGTTTGTGGAGGAATGGCAATGTGCGCTTCTTGTCAGGTTTACGTGATCAATGATCCAGGCCTAAATGAGATGGAAGCAGAAGAAGATGCAATGTTAGCAGAAGCGTTCCATGTAAAAGACAACAGCAGATTGGGTTGTCAGTTGCATATCGTTCCTGAAATGGAAGGGCTGGAAGTGGAAATTGCTCCTTATCCTTAAAAAATTAATTTTAAATGATACAAAAAGCTCCTGAAGATTTTCTTTAGGAGTTTTTTGTATATAGCAATTTAAAATCACAATAACTTAAAGATCGGCTCATATAGCGATTAAAATGATATGATATCTCTTCCGAAAGTTTAATAAGAAAAGTGTTGTCTTCAAAATGCTGTCTCACTTCTTCATTGGTTAATTTTATAAATATTGATGCTTGAAAAAAGCTGATAGGTGAATATGGAATTTCAATATAAAGCTCTCTGTCAATAGATTCAAATAAAATATATTTCCAATTTTCCTTATGAATTTCTTTTAATTCAATTTTTTGATTTCCCACTCGAATTTTTTTATTTTTAAGCTTAATTAATGAAATAAAAACCTTCCTAAACTATCAGGAAGGTTTTTATTGATTCTTAATTCTTCGAAGGCTGAAAATTAGGATGTCCAACCTGCCATAATGCAAAGGCAAAAATATCTGCATATTCTTTAAAGATCACATCATAATCACTGGTGAAATGGCCGTTATCATAATTTGCATACAATAATACAGGTTTACCGGAAGCAGAACTGTTTTGTAGAGCCGCAGCAAATTTACCAGGCATCCAAGGAGCAACTCTGGAATCATTCATTCCGACGCGTATAATTACAGCGGGATATTTTACTCCTTTTTTTACTTTGCTTTGTGCGTCCATTTCAATCAGATGCTTTGTATCTTCTTCATTTTTTAATGTTCCGATTTCAGGGATTTGGTTAGGTCCGTTCGCTGTTATTTCTGTTCTTAAAGCATTGGTTAACCCAACTTCTGGGATAGCTACAGCATAAAGGTCCGGTCTTTCCGTAATCGCTCTTCCGATAAGAATTCCGCCTGCGCTTACTCCGTTTCCGATTAATTTTGAAGGAGAAGTGTATTTTTGATTCACCAGATATTCTGAACAGGCAATGAAATCTTTCCAGGTATTGGGTTTTGTTGCTTTCATTCCTGCCTGATGCCATTTTTCACCTTTTTCTCCACCTCCTCTTACGTGAGCAACGGCAAGGATAACGCCCTGTTCCAATAATACAGAAAGCCTGGCTGAAAAGCGAGGTTCATAAGAAAAACCATAACCTCCGTATCCTGTAATATAAGCCGGGTTATTACCATCCATTTTTATATTTTTAGGGTAAATGATAGAAAGGGGAACCATTACACCGTCATGGCTTTTTACTTCAACTTCTTTTACCGTGTAAAGTGCATTGTAATCAGGATAATTTGTTTCGGAATTAAGGTATTTGCTTTTTATGACATCCCCTTTTTCCGGATTGTATTCATAAGTGGTTAATGGAGTCAGCCAGTTCACATTATTACAATAGATATTATCATTTTCTCTTTGGCTAAGGGATAATGAGCTGTTGACTCCGGTTGGAAAATCAACTTTTTTTCCTTCCAATGTATTGATATTTACCTGATATTTGTCTCTCACGATACCATCTCCTAAAGAATAGTAAAGGTAATTTTTAGAATTATGGATACTGATAATTACTTTGTCTTTACTCTCCGGAACCACCACTTTAGCATTGCTAAAATCGGGCTTTGAAAGGTTGGTAAGGGTGATTTTGTAATTTGGAGTATCCTTATGGGTAAGCAGGAAAAGCTTGTCTCCGGAAATAAATACATCTGTAATATCATCCGAAGGTTTTACGATCTGTCGCCATTTTACCTTTTTATTTTTTAATTCTGAATAGGGGGCAACAAAAATCGGACTTTCTGATTTTACAGAGCTTAACCTCAGAACAATATATTTATAGTCATCAGTGAAATAAACACTTGTGAATTGTTCAGTCAAGGCATTCAGCTCCGGATATTCTTCTCTTGAAGCTAATATTTTGTCGGTTTTTGTATCCGTCCCGATTACATGAAGCATGGCTTTCATATCTTTTAAAAGCATATTGCTGTTGGGATCGGAAGTACTCATTTTGGTGTAAAGTATTCCTTTATCATCCTGCGTGAATTCAAAACCAAATTCACTCCAGATAGGGCCGATTTCGTCTTTTAAAAGTTGGTGAGTCGTAAGGTCTAAAATTCTCAAATGACAAATTTCACCACCAGATTTTGAAAATAAAATAGCAATTTTTTTTGCTTTAGAATCAACAGCGAAATTGGTGATCTGGGTGTCTTTTCCAAGGGTTTCAGGATCGAAAATCAATGTTTCCTTTCCGGAAGAAAGATCTCTGGAATATAACTTGGAAAGATTTTCGTTTTTCTTGGTTTTTGTATATAAGTAAGTGTTTTGCCTTTGAAATATCGCGTCGAAAGAATCACCGTTCATTTCCTGTACTTCCTTCATACGTTTATACAGGTCTTCACGATGCGGAATTTTATTTATGATACTATGGCTAAAATCTGACTGTGATTTAAACCACTTTTCTACTTCAGGGTTTTTAAGATCTTCCAGCCATCTGTAATTATCGATTATTTTAGTGCCAAAATAATCATCTACAACTGCTTTTTCAGGGGTTACAGGATAATTGTACTGTGCAGAAATTATTTGACTTAAAAATAGTCCTGCAGTCAGAAAAATAGTTTTCATTTTTATATTTCTTTTGTGTGTGAAAAAATTACTGATACAAATATATTAAACTTCATCTTTTGAAATCCATTTTCCGACAGTCGGAGCCTTATAATTTTTCATCATTTCCAGCAATTCATCAATAGTATCGCTGATCAGTAACATGTCTCTGTTGATTGGCTTTAAAAATCCTTTGTCAACCATGGTTCCAACAAGCTTGATCAAATCATTATAAAACCCGTCAATATTTAAAACAGCAATTGGCTTGCGATGAAGTCCGAGCTGTGCCCAGGTTATCATTTCGAAAAACTCTTCCAGGGTTCCGTAGCCTCCGGGAAGAACGATCACACCATCACAAAGGTCATTCAGTTTGGTTTTTCTTTCGTGCATGGTTTCTACCAGAATCAACTCGGTTAATTGTTTGTGAGCAATTTCCTTTGATTGTAAAAAGAGGGGGAGAACCCCAACAACTTTTCCACCTTCCTGTAAAGCTCCGTCTGCAACAGCTCCCATCAAACCGGTATTTGAACCGCCATAAACGAGCTGAATATTTTGTTTCGCCAAAGTCTGTCCAAGTAAAGTTGCCTGTTCTTTAAAAACATCATCTGTACCGAAACTTGAACCGCAAAATACTGTGATACTTTTCATAATTATTTTGAATGTAATTTAATGAAGGGTTAAAATTAAAAATATCCAAAATCAAATGACTTTGGATATTAATAATATAATTGTTAAAATCTTATTTTAAAGGAATATTCGCTAAAATATCTTTTGTAAATGCCCAGAATTTCTGAGCAGAAGGAATATTAGCTCTTTCATCCGGAGAGTGTGCTCCTCGGATCGTTGGTCCGAAACTTACCATTTCCATTTCCGGATAGTTAGCTCCGATAATTCCACATTCCAAACCCGCGTGACAAGCCACAACGTGTGGTTTTTCACTGAATTTTTCAACATAGATTTTTTCCATCAGCTGAACGATTTCAGAACCTGGTTTTGGTTTCCATCCAGGATAAGAACCACTGAATTCTACATTCATTCCTGCTAATTCTGCAACAGATTTTAATTGCTCAGCTACGGAGTATTTAGAAGATTCTACAGAAGAACGGGAAAGATTTAAAATTTTTAAAGCTCCGCCTTTTAATTCTACTCTTGCCACATTGTTTGAAGACTCTACCAAATCTTTTACATCGGGGCTCATTCTGTAAACACCGTTGTGCAGAGATTTTAATGCCAGGATAATTTTCTTTGAATCTGCTTCGGAAAGTGATTTTTCAGAAGATGTGGTATTTTCAATATTAATTTGAATTCCGGCTTCTATAGTCGCAAATTCTTCTAAAATCTCTTTTTTAAGATCTGTAACTTCCAAAATGAATTCCTGAGCATTTCTTACAGAAACGATGGCTACAGCTTCTCTTGGGATTGCATTTCTCAATCCGCCTCCATCAATAGAAATTAATTGGATGTTTTCTTTTTCTAAGCCTTTGTAAAGAAGTCTTCCTAAGATAATATTTGCATTTCCAAAACCTTTGTGAATGTCCATTCCTGAATGACCACCTTGTAATCCTTTTACTTCAAGTCTTACCATTTGTCCGTTTGGAGCTTCAGTTTCGTAGTTTTGGGTGATCGTCACATCAATTCCTCCTGCGCAACCGATATCGATCTCATCATCTTCTTCAGTATCAAGATTCAATAAGATTTGCCCGGTTAATTTGCCCGGTTTCAAGCCTAAAGCTCCTGTCATTCCGGTTTCTTCATCTATAGTGAAAAGGGCTTCCAGATCAGGGTGAGGAATGTCTGAACTTTCCAGAATCGACATAATAGTAGCAACTCCCAATCCGTTATCTGCTCCTAAAGTTGTTCCTTTTGCCTTTACCCAATCGCCGTCAATCTCCATTTTAATTCCTTCAGTCTCAAAATCGAAGTTAACATCACTGTTCTTCTGGCAAACCATATCTAAATGTGACTGTAAAACAACAGATTTACGGTTTTCCATCCCTGAAGTGGCAGGTTTTTTAATGATTACGTTTCCTACTTCATCTACAGTAGTTTCTAGTCCTAGATTTTCACCAAATTCTTTGATGAAAGCGATTACTTTTTCCTCTTTTTTTGAAGGTCTTGGAACAGCATTTAATTTGGAGAAGTTTTTCCAGATTATCTGCGGTTCTATATTAGATAATTCCATGAAATTTATTTTTCTCAAATTTACGAAATAAAAAATGCTTCCGGTAAATCGGAAGCATTCTTTTGTATTTTTTCGGAAGTCAGTTTAGCATCCACATTCGCCGTAAATAGGCATTGTAACTGTTGTACCATCTGGTTTTTCGATGGTCAGTGTTCCCTGAAATAATAAAGCCTCTTCGTTCTTTATTTTTTTACCTTTTACAGATATTTTATAGTCTCCACTTTCTATTTCTTTGCTAAGTTCTTCATCTGCTTCCATATCGCTGGAAGAAATAAGATTCATAGCCAGTCTTTTGCCGTTGAGTTTCATATAGGCCGTTTTTCCGGCATCATCTGCATAGATGTATTTTTCGTTTTCAAAATCTGTTTTGTTCTTTGCAAAATAGCATGAACATTCCTTAATCTCAGCAGGAAAAGGAAATGCTTCTACAGAAATTGTTCCTGAAGAAGTTTCACTTTGAGCAGAATCCTGAACGATGGTTAAAGAATCTCGCGATGTTTGGGAAGAAACAGCTTCTTTATCTTTTTTACATCCGACTAATAAGAATGCTGAAAAGAAAATGATAAAATATTTCATGTGAATTGTATATTTTGATTATCCTCTGGCTCTTTCTAGCAGAATCATCATGAGTAGGGACAGAATAACTAAGCTTTCTTCCTCGTCATCAATGTCAATAAGTCTGTCAAGTTGGAATCTTCTTCCGAAGAATGAAGGCATCTTTTTCAGCTTGAAGTAAGCTTTCCCATCTACTCCCGTTACAGTGTAAGAAGGATTCAGAAAATATCCCGTAAACATTCCTATGATAGGAATTTCTCCTACAAAACCATCCCAGAATCTCACCCAGGCACTGTCTTCCTGAATTTTAAATTTCGGCTGATCATGAGCATCCAAAATATCATAGCTTGCTTTCCAAAGAGAGCGCATTCCTTTTCTTGCCAGTCTCCCGAAGTTCTTATTCTCGATTAAATCATTTAAAGAGTAAGATGCATTAAAGTCTATCCATTGATTAGCTTTAATTCTGAAAAGTTCCTTTGATTTGCTTTCATCATTAAAAACAATTACATCTTCTTTTAGCTTGAACATTTTCTGACGGACATACGCTACATAATTTCCGTTTTTGTCTGTAATGTTGAAGTCACTGGCTAAAGTTGTGATTTTAAATTTAAAATCTAATGGATAATTTAGATTGTTAAGTACCATTTAGTTTATTTTTTTCATATTTCGGGTCAAAGATAAAATTTTTATAATAAATGAAATCTATTTTTAAGCTTCATAAGGGATAAAAACTCGGCTTTTTATTTTATTTTTGTAGTTATGGATTATCCTAGTAAAGTTTTAGCGAAGGCAGTAGATGAGATCTCCGGGTTACCCGGAATAGGGAGGAAAACGGCTTTGAGACTAGCCCTTCATTTATTGAAACAACCACCTTCCAGAGCGACGAGTTTGGGTAATTCTCTGATTAATCTTGTCAATGAAATAAAATATTGCAAGGACTGTCACAACTTTTCTGATTTTGAAATCTGTGAGATATGCAGTAATGATAAACGTAATGATGAGACAATCTGCATTGTTGAAGATGTCCGGGACGTGATTGCCATTGAAAATACAGGAAAATACACAGGGAAATATCTTATTCTGGGAGGAAAAATATCTCCAATGGAAGGAGTCGGTCCCCATCAGTTGAATATTCCGAGTATTGAAAGAAAACTGAATGAAGGAACTGTAAAAGAACTTATTTTTGCCTTAAGCGCTACTATGGAAGGTGATACCACCGCTTATTATATCTATAAGAAATTCAAAAGTTTTAAAGTGAATTTTTCGAGTATTGCAAGAGGTATTTCTGTAGGCGATGAACTGGAATATGCTGATGAAATTTCTTTAGGCAGGTCTATTATGAACCGATTGCCATATAATGATGGAAACGTTTAATATATTATATAAAAGCTTTTATAATGGTTTCGGTAATTATTCCCATATATAATTCTGAAAATACGATAATAAGTGCTTTAAATTCAGTTAAAGTACAGACATTAGGTATAAAAGAATTTGAAATCATTGTTATTAATGATGGCTCTACCGATAACAGCCAAAGCCTGGTAGAAGAATATATAGAGCAAAATCCCGAAATGAACTTTCAATTATTGAATCAGGTAAATAAAGGAGTTTCTAGCGCCAGAAATTCTGGCTTGAAAATCGCGAAAGGAGAATATATAGCTTTATTGGATGCAGATGATGAGTGGATGCCCGAAAAAACAGAAAAACAAATTAGTTACTTTAAAAATACGAGCCTGAATATTGATTTTCTTGCAACAAAGGGAAATGATAAGGAAATTTTATATCCGTACAGCATAGGAAAAAATAATCTTGCGGAGATCACATTCAGGAAACTATTATTGAGGAATGAAATCTTGGCTCCCACGGTCATGTTTAAGAGAAAAGTTCTTGAAAATACAGGGTTTTTTGATGATAACCAGAGGCATGCGGAAGATGTCAATTATTGGATGAGAGCTTCATTAAAGAATAAGATGTATATATTGAATGAAAGTTTGGTTTTTGTAGGAGGAGGGAAAAGAACATTTGGAGTTTCAGGACTTTCTTCCAATCTTTCAGCAATGGAAAAAGGGTTTATAAAAAATCTTAAGGAAATGTATTTATTAAAAAATATTAATTCTATACAATATTTATCGTTGAGGTTTTTTTATAAGGCTAAATATCTATTTTTGTTATGCAGGCAATTTTACTATAATCTGAATACAAAGTGAAACTAGTTGATAAAGCGATGAAAATCAAAGTTTTTTTCAAATGAAAAATATCAAAGGAAAAAAAGTTCTTTTTCTGGCTGTCCGTTTCTTTCAATATGAAAAAGCGATTGCTCAAAGACTTTCGGAATTAGGTGCTGAAGTTGATTTCTATGATGAGAGGCCTTCTAATTCCAACTTTGCAAAAGGAGTGATCCGTTTCAATAAAAAAATTTATCAATCGATTATTAATAGGTATTATCGAAGTATTATTGATGAAATTCAAAATAAAAAGTATGATTACTTTCTTTTAATTAAAGGAGAGGCTGTTCCCGCTTATTTTCTTGAGAAAGTAAGGTTGCTGAACCCTGAAATAGAGATGATCTATTATAATTTTGATCCTCTAAAAGAATATCCGGTTCTTATCTCAAATTTAAAATATTTTGACAAAAAATTTACTTTCGAGAGAAATGATGCCCTAAGATATGGATTGAGTTTCAGACCCTTATTTTACCTTAATGAATATAAACATTTGGCATCTGATATTTCCGATCTTAATTATGATATCATATTTATTGGTAGTGCACATACAGATAGGTATATCGTGGGCGAAAATGTAAGATCTATTGCCGAAAAGTTAAAATTAAAGTGCTTTTTTTATTACTATGCAATGGGGAGAATTGCATTTAGATTAAGAAAAATTGTAGATAAGGAACTAAAACAATTTGACAATAAAAAATTAAGTTTTACTACACTGAGCCACCACGAAATTATTGATTATTATAGACGGGCAAAATCAGTACTTGATATTAATAAGCCATTTCAGGATGGTCTGACAATAAGAACTTTTGAAGTATTAGCATCAGGAAGAAAATTGATAACAACCAATTCTGACATTACAAATTATCCTTTCTATAATCCCAACAATATTTTTATTATTGATCGCACGCATATAAAACTGGATCGGGATTTTTTTAATTCAGAATTTGAGAAAATTGAAGATGAAGTATTATATATGATGTCTCTTGATTCTTTTATAGAATGTCTGTTTGTTAAAGATCAAAATGAATATTGGAATTCTTTTGTTAAAAATAATAAATAAAAAAAGCAACTCTATTCAGAGTTGCTTTTTTTATTTATATTAAGATGAAATCTTTTATTTAGATGGAGCTACCGGAGTTGTAGATTGAGAAGCCGGAGCAGATTGCGCAGGAGCTTCTTTCTTCACTGGTTGCTGTGTAGCCGGAGCAGCTTGAGAAGGTTTCCCCGTAATTACAACACTTATCAGGATAAGAACAATAATTGTTGCTCCTAGCGTCCATGTTGCTTTTTCCATAAAATCGTTGGTTCTTTGCACCCCGAATTGGGCAGAAGATGCACCTCCAAATGTACTGGAAAGACCTCCTCCTTTAGGATTTTGAGCCATAACAACGATTGTCAGTAAAATACTGGCAATCATAATAAGAACCATTAATAGTGTAAATATAGTATCCATTAATTCTGATATCTTTTTGAGTGGACAAATTTAATCTTTTTTTACTGAATAGCAAAATAAGATAGAAGTAAAAATAAAAACAGCAACATTTGTTGCTGTTTTTTATAGTAAATTGATCTGTCTTTATTTAAAATCAGAATCTTTAGCCTGGTTTACTTCGTATGATTTTACTTTCAGAACCATATCCATACCCATTTGATTAACCGTAATGGTATAAGGCATCTTCACACCAGATACATCTTTGTAATCAGCAAAAGTGGTAGGAATTGTCATGGTTTGTCCCTGTGCTTTTACCGTTTCAGTTTCTCCTGTTTTAAGACCTGTTTTTACACTGTAATAATAAGTTTTATCACCTGACTTAATCGCGTAAGAATCTTCTCCGTTGATTTTTTCAATTCCTGCTAATTTGTAATCTGTAGATTTAGCAAAACCTAATTCTTCGAAAAGTTCAGTGTTTTTAAGGTTTTCCGCAATTTCTTCCTTGCTCATTGGAACCTTTTGTCCCCCTTGTTCAGAATATCCTGTTTTACCATCAAAAACTTGTTTTTGAACAGTCATTGCTCCCATAGAAATAGTTTGTAATTCTTTTCCGCCTTGAGCTTTAACAATTTTGAAGTCAAGATTCTGTCCCTGCATAGACATAGTTGCATTCGTAGTGTATGAAGTGATTTTTGCTAAATTAGCTTTTCCTCCAATAGCAGCAATATACTTATCAACAACAGAGGCTACTGTTACATTAGCATCAACCTTTTGTACAGTTGGCTTTGCAACAGGATTAGCATCCTTATCATAGTATTTTACAGGGTAACCTAATTTTTCCAATCCTTCAGATATATCAGATGCTTTACCCGCGATGAAAATTCTGCTTTGGTTTGGTAAAATCGTAGCTTTTACAGCATTGGTAACATCTGCAGCAGTTACTTTATCGATAGATTTTAAGTAGTTGGTATAGAAATCAGCAGGAAGATCCTGAACTTTTTGGTTTAAAGCGAATCTTGCAATGGTTGCAGGCTGCTCCAAAGACATGATGAAAGATCCTTTCAGTTTAGCTTTAGCGTTTTCAAGTTCTTCGGGCTTTACACTAGAGATTGCGTTAAGCTCGTTCATGAATTCTTTAACCGCTTTGTCGGTAACCTCATTTCTTACACTCGCACTTGCAGAAAACTGTGGAGAATATTTGCTTGCTACCATGCTTGAATAAGCCCCATACGTAAATCCGTTTTTCTCACGAAGGTTCATGAAAAGTCTGGCTTCACCACCACCACCAAGGATGTAGTTTGCTATGGTTGCCGGGAAATAGTTGGCATCCTTCATTTTTAATGTATTAAGGTTGTTCAAAGAAACAACTGACTGTACAGCAGAAGGAACGTCAACGATATTGATTTCAGTTTTAGCAACATTTTCAGCCGGCTCCAGAGGAGTGATTGGCGTGTTTGCTTTTTTCCAGTTGTTGAAAGCTTTTTCAACCAATGGTTTCACCTGATCAAATTTTACATCTCCAACAATTACTAAATAAGCATTGTCCGGAGCGTAATATTTTTTATAAATGTTTTGTACATCAGCTAACTGAATTTTGTTGATAGACTCAACCGTTTCAAATTCACCTCTTGAAGTGTTTTTACCATACATTAAAGCATTGGAAACTCTTCCAGCGATAGAAGAGGCATTTTTTTCGTCAGATTTTAATCCTTCGATAGCTCTTTCTTTAGAGTTCTGAATTTCATCAGCAGAGAATTTAGGATTAATGATCGCATCAGCCATCAACCCTAAAACCTGTGGAAAATATTTAGAAAGTGAGTTCATAGAAGCACCTCCTGAGTTGAAGTTAAGATTAGCACCAAGATAATCAACTTTTTTGTTGAAATCATCTTTGCTCATGCTTGTAGTTCCGTTTTCGAACTGCTCTGCCATGATTTCGCTTACTCCAGTTACAGGTCCTTCGTTGTATGGAGGTCTGTCCATTGTAAGACTTGCACTTACTCTAGGTAGTTTGTTGTTTTCCACAACCATTACCGTAAGGCCATTCTTTAATTGAAAAGTTTTTGGCTTAGCAATGTTGATTGCAGGAGTTGGTCCTGGCTTTGGCATTGCATTAAGATCTATTTTTTGTGCTGAAACAGTTCCTGCGAATAAAAACGCTACAGCTATATATGTTAATTGCTTTTTCATTTGTAAAAATTTAATTTTTAATAATCATCTTTTAACCTGAGAAGTTGAAATGATTACTTTTTTTCAGGTACGTAATTAATGACGATTCTTTGGTTAGAATTAAGATACTTTTTAGCCGCATTTTGAAGATCCTGTCTTGTGATACCTCTGTAAATGTCGATTTCTTTGTTGATCAAATTCGTATCACCCATCAATACGTGGTTGGTAGCCAATGAAGCAGCAATTCCCTGAATGCTTGAGTTAGCATTTACAAACTGGTTTTCGTACTGGTTTTGAAGCTTCTGATAATCATCTTCAGAGATCAAAGTAGTCTGTAACTTTTTGATTTCAGCATCAATATCAGCCTGTAAAGCCTGTTTTGTCGTCTGTCCCATTGGGATTGCAAAGAAAGCGAAGATACTGTAATCTTCAAGACCCTGGTTGAAAGCCGCTACCTGAAGCGCTTTTTTATCCTGGTCCACTAATTTTTTGTATAAAACTGAAGATTTACCATTACTTAAATAAGAAGAAAGCATATCTAAAACATAAGCATCTTTCTCTTTGTTTGCAGGAGTTCTGTACGCGAAAATATAAGCCGGAAGCTGAATGTTCGGGTCAGTTGCTGTAACTTCTTTTTCCTGGGTGATAGGAGCATCTTTCGGGAAATCTTTTGGATAAACCGTTCCTTTTGGAATGCTTCCGTAGTAAGTTTCAATCCACTTTTTAGTCTGTTCAGGTTTGATATCACCTGCTACAACCAAAGTTGCATTATTCGGAACGTAATATTTTTTATAGAATGCCTGGAATTCTTCTAATTTCGCAGAGTTCAGATCTTCCATAGAACCGATTGTAGGCCAGTTATATGGGTGATTGGTAAATAAGTTTTTCTGAATGGTTGTGAAAAGATTACCATAAGGCTGGTTATCCATTCTCAATCTTTTTTCTTCTTTTACAACCTCTCTCTGAGTATCCACACCAATCTGGTTGATTACAGCGTGACGCATTCTCTCAGCTTCCATCCAAAGACCTAATTGCTCGTTGTTTGATGGGAAAGTTTCGTAGTAGTAAGTTCTGTCGTTTGTCGTGTTAGCGTTGTTTTGCCCTCCGTTTGAAGAAACAATCTTAAACCAGTCACCTCTTTTGATGTTTGGGGTTCCTTCAAATAAAAGATGTTCGAAGAAGTGAGCAAAACCAGTTCTTCCTTTTACCTCATCTTTTGCACCTACATGGTACATTACTCCAGTTGTAACAACCGGTGCGGAATTATCCTGGTGTAAAATTACGTGAAGACCGTTTGGTAAGTCATATTCTTCAAATTTAATTTGTTGTGCGTTCAAAGCCATTCCAAAGAAAGCCGCTGCAGCAACAGAAAGAAGTCGCTTTTTCATAAATAGAAATTGTTTTGTCAATTAGTGCCAAATTTACTTTAATTGTTACAAAAAGTTAAAATAAATTTTACAGAAAGAATATTTTAACCTAATTATGATGAAAATTACAGCGCTTAGTTCTAACATCTAAAACCAAAATTTGAATTCTCCATAGAATAAACTAATTTTGTGTTCCCTAAATTTTTTGCTGTATGGAGGATTATCTGAAAGGACTGAATGAATCACAATTTGAAGCCGTTACCACGTTACAAGGACCACTGATGGTGCTTGCAGGAGCGGGTTCCGGAAAAACGCGTGTACTTACCATGCGCATCGCTCATTTGATCACCAATGGAGTAGATCCTTTTAATATTTTATCTCTGACCTTTACTAATAAGGCGGCAAAAGAAATGAAGGAGCGTATTGCCAAAGTGGTAGGACAGAGCAATGCAAAAAGTCTTTGGATGGGAACCTTTCACTCTGTTTTTGCGAGAATTCTGAGAAGTGAGGCACATTATTTGGGCTATCCTTCCAATTTTACCATTTACGATCAGCAGGACGCTCTGAACGTGATTAAAAAGGTATTGAAAGACATGAATATCGATGCCGATTTATATAAACCTAAAAAAGTTCAGGCAAGAATTTCTACCTATAAAAATAATCTGATCACGGTAAAAGCATATTATGCAAATCCCGAACTGATGGAAGCTGATGAAAAAGCCAATATGAAATTCATAGGGCAGATCTACCAGAAATATGTAGAACAATGCTTCAAAAACGGATCAATGGATTTTGATGATTTACTGTTGAAAACTAATGAACTGTTAACCCGTTTTCCTGAAGTTTTAGCAAAATATCAGGACAGATTCAGATATATTTTGGTAGATGAGTACCAGGATACCAACCATTCTCAGTATTTAATTGTAAAAGCGTTGGCTTCAAAATTTGAAAATATTTGTGTTGTGGGAGATGACGCCCAATCGATTTATTCTTTCCGTGGCGCAAATATTCAGAATATCTTAAACTTTAAAAAAGACTATCCTGATGCGGTAACGGTTTCATTGGAACAAAATTACCGCTCAACACAGAATATTGTAAATGCAGCCAATGTAGTGATTGCGAAAAACCTTCAGCAATTCAAGAAAAATGTTTTCAGTGAAAATGAAGAAGGTGAAAAAATAAAAATCTACCGTTCCCTGTCCGATGCGGATGAAGCCAATTTCGTGGCAGGAAATATCTGGGAAACCAGAAACCGGGAGCAAAGGAAATACAGTGATTTTGCCATTTTATATCGTACCAACTCTCAAACCCGTGCATTTGAAGATGCTTTGAGACGTAAAAATATTCCATACAAAGTATATGGAGGACTGTCTTTCTATCAGAGAAAAGAGGTAAAGGATCTCATCGGCTATCTGCGACTTTTGGTGAATGAAAATGACTCGGAAGCGTTGATGAGAATCATCAATTATCCTGCAAGAGGAATTGGTGAAACGACTCAGAATAAACTGATTGTTTTTGCAGACTCTCAAAATATTTCTGTTTCAAAAGTACTGGATAATCTTCCGATCTATGCACCGCATTTAGGATTTAACAACGGTGTTCTGAATAAACTGAATGATTTCTGGTCCATGATCAAAGCGTTCCAGGTATTGCTTAAAACGGAAACCGCATATAATGTTGCAATGGAGGTGGCAAAACGAAGCGGTTTGATAAAGTTTTTAAAAGATGACCAGACACCGGAAGGAATTTCCAGGGTTGAAAACGTTCAGGAATTGATGAACTCCATGCAGGGGTTTATTGAAGAACAAATGCAGCTGGAAGATGGAGATCCTAGTCTACCGAACTTCTTAGAGAATATTGCCCTTTCTGCGGATACTCAGGATAAGGAAAATGTGGATGATATGGTTTCACTGATGACCATTCACCTTTCCAAAGGTCTTGAGTTTCCGGTAGTTCATTTGGTGGGACTGGAAGAAAATCTTTTCCCAAGTTTCATGAGTTCTGCTACAAGAGAAGATCTGGAAGAAGAGAGACGATTGTTTTATGTGGCTTTAACGAGAGCCGAGAAACAGGCTTATTTCTCTTATGCTGTTTCCCGTTTCCAATGGGGAAAAATTACTGATGCAGAGCCGTCAAGGTTTTTGAGTGAAATTGATGACCAATACCTTGAATTCCTGAATCCGATGATTGAGAAGCGTTTCATTAATAATTCCGGAGTGAAATCTAATATATTCGATGAACATCCTTCTGAAATGAGAAGCTTTAAGAAAGTGGAAAAGAAAACCATTGCTAAAAGTGAAAATTCAAAACCAATCGCGGAGCCAAGGAAGCTGAAACCGGTAAGTACGGCGAAGATCATCAACCCGAGCGGAGCTTCTTCTCAGGATATTGAAGTAGGAGATAAAGTAAGGCATGACAGATTCGGAATCGGAGAAGTGACCTTCTTAGACGGAACAGATCCTCAAAATATTAAAGCAAAAGTGGTTTTCATGCATGAAGGAGAGAAAAATCTGATCCTGAAATATGCAAAACTGACAAAAATATAATCGATAAATTAGAAAGATTATGAAAAGAATAATGTTTTTACTGGCTATGATGATGTGTTTTGGCAGTTTTCTAAAAGCACAGACTCAGCCGGTTCCATGGACGGCAGCTCAAGTGGTGGCTCCGGATATTTTAGCAGCTAAAATTGTAAAAAAGCAAACCCAAAATATCCTGATCCTCTCTGTAGGTCCCTCTGCTGTGGTAAAAGGTTCTATGGATATGGGAATGGCTAATGATCCTCAAAATCTTGAGAAGCTGAAGGACTATGTGAAAAAACTAGATAAAAATAAGGAAATCATCGTTTATTGCGGCTGTTGTCCATACGACCGATGTCCAAATATCAGACCTGCTTTCAATGCCTTGGTGGAAATGGGCTTTAAAAATGTAAAAATTTTAGATATTCCCAAAAATGTAAAAACCAACTGGATTGATCACGATTATCCAACCAATGATTAATATGCTGAAAAAATTACTTTTATCAGGAATTTTATTCTTCTGTTTCGGATTCATTGGCGCACAAAATTCATTGAAGTTAAATGATACTGCTCCTGAAATTCATTTAAAAACTTTTCAGGGCACTGATTTTAAACTGAGCTCATTGAAAGGGAAGGTGGTTTTACTCGATTTTTGGGCAACATGGTGCGCTCCATGTGTTGAAGAACAGCCTTTTTTAAAGGAAATTTATACTGAAAATGAAAAAGCTGTAAAAGCAGGACACTTTGAAATAGTGGGAGTTTCCTTAGATAAATCTGGAGACAACTGGAAGAAGATGATTGAAAGGGAAAGAATAAACTGGACACAAATAAGTGATCTTCAGTTTTGGAAAAGCCCGGTTGCCAAAACATACGGGATTGAAGAATTACCTTATAATCTGGTGCTGGATAAATCAGGAAAGGTTATCGCAATTAATATTCATGGGGAAGAGCTGAAAACTTTTATAGCTAATGAATTGAAAAAAGAGTTTAATTAATTTTTATTAAAAATATTTTATTCATCAAAGCTTTGTAAGTCATCTTGCAAAGTTTTTTATTTAGTTATTGAGTCTATAAATTATTGACTATGTTTTATAATAATGCCGTCTGTGATATTTATATTGGAAAAAGTGCCGGTGCAAAGCTTCTTCAGGACATCAGAAATGCCAAAAGAAATATCAAAATAGTATCTCCTTATCTTTCTCCTTCCTTGATTAAGGAGCTGATCTTTCTGCATAACAAAGGAATTAAGATAAGCCTTATTACCAGTGATGAGATAGAAGACTTTTATGGCTATGATAAGAATATTAATAAATTGATTGTTCAGAAAAGACATACTGATGAAAAAGCAAAACAGTCCAGAGATAGCCTGATCAGTCTGTCGGGAACACTGCTTTTTGCAATAATAGGTTTGGCGGTAATTTTAGTGCCGGTAATCTTCCTTTTAAAAGAATGGAAGTTTGCCTATGGGTTTATCCTTGTTATTATATTGTTTTTTGTAAGAGATTTTATTGTAAGACAAATTAAAAGCAAGCGGATTTACCATTATACCTATAAACAGTTATTCCCTTTCAAAGTTTTTATTTCTCCCAATAATGGAAACTCTTTCAATAAAACCTTTATCCACAGTAAGATTTATGTGGTTGATGACGAAATCGCCTATATGGGCTCTTTGAACTTTACGGCAAAAGGAATAAAAGACAACCACGAAACAAGAATCAGAACTGCTGATCCTAATGCTGTGGCAGGAATAGTGGAGGAAGTAAATAAGATTTTTTTTAATTCCAATTTGGCAGAAAGAGATCTTCAGTTTTGGGGAAGCCAGCTGTATCCGGAGCCGATTAATTAATGACAGAGTTTATTTTTTGCCATAAAACCTCATCAAAATCCGAACGGGCAAAATTCATATTATCTGCTGATTTACCCATTCTTATAATAACCAGCTTCTTACTGGGAACAACATAGATTTTCTGATCATTCTTTCCTAAAGCACAAAACAGATCATCCGGTGCGCTTGGAATTAGCTTTCCGTTGAATTGAAATTGTGTCTGTGGAAGATGATAGCTTGCTTTTCCGTTGAGCCACCACAAATATCCGTAGGAAAGATTGAGAGTTTGGGAAGTACTGGTTGCATCCTGAAAATATTGGGGATTAATGACCTGTGTTCCGCTCCAGTTTCCTTTATTGAGAGCCATTAATCCAAAGCGTGCCATACTTCTGGTATTGCTCCAATATACACTGTTATTGCCACTCTGAATCCAGGCTCCGGTCATTCCGATTTTATCCCGAAGCTTTGTATTGAAGTAGCTTGACCAACTTTGCCCTGTAGCAGCAGCGACTACATCCTGAAGCTTTACATAGACGTTATGATACGCCCATCTCGTGCCTGCATCGGCTTTGTATTGAAGATGAGCCGAAGATACATCATTTCCCATACTGTCATCCAAACCGGAAGTCATTGTTAACAGATTTTTACAGATAATAAGATTTTCTTTTGCTAAAGGTTCGCTTGTCCATCCTGTTCCGATATACACTGAAACTTTATTATTGGTATTTAAAAAGCCTTCCTGTTCTGCAATTCCTGTAACGGTTGAGGTAAGTGTTTTTCCTGTACTTGCCCAATACCAGGGAGTTCTGGAAGTATGACCTCCAAAATAATTTTCCATTACAACTCTTCCGTTCTGAAGAATCATAAAACTTCTGGAGTTTTTAGTCTGCAAATAATCCAGCAAATCCTGAACTTTATCCTGATGCCACCCTAAACTCGCAATAGATTTTGTTTCCCAGGTATCACTATTAAAAGGAGGAAAATACATGGCTTCTTTTATTGCCGGTATTGGTTTAGACGTTGTATGCTCTGTTAATTTCGCAGAGGAACTGCATATAATGAGTACAAAACATACAATAGAAGTAGAAAATAATTTCTTTATTTTCATGTGAAATTAGTTTACATTCTATTTTTAGATCAATAAAATTTAAATTAGTTAAACATTTAAAATAAAACTATAATTAATTTAGCTACTCAAAGTTTAACAGGTATGGGGTAAATTTCAAAGATTACTTCACCAAAAGGTAAATTCCGACACCAATACTTGCATAAGCCACTACGGTAAGGATATCAGCGATGGGTTGTGAAAATCGTTTTTCAGCAATTCTCTCAGCATTAATTTGGTTCTTATGGAATTTAAGAATTTTTTTAGGGCTATGAACCGGGTGTACAACCAGACTGTCACGTTCCCATCGGTCAACGATTACTTTATAAGTTTTGCCGTCAACATCAATTTTAACATTTTTATTAGGGGCAAGTTTTTCCTGAATATTAATAGGAACGGGTGTAGGTTGCGGATTCTGAGGTGCTGTGCTTTTTGTTTGCGAAGGATTCGTATTAGCAAGTGTTGCACTATTTTTAGCGTCTTGTTTATTGTCAGTTGCTGCAGCTGGTTTCTTAACCTGATAAGTATAGCAACTCACAAGACAAAATAATATGATGATAAGGTAAAGATTCTTTTGCATTAGCCAAATTTAAGAATTAAACGGAATATTCAGTATTTTCTTTTAGAAGATTCTGTTTTTTCATGAAATTACTGCTCAATTATTTTTTATGAGATTCAATAAAATTCACCATTTCATCATTCAGATGATTCATATATGCTGTATCGGTTGTTCCAAAACCGTGAGCGCCGTCTTTTACAACAATCAGTTTGGTTTCAATATTTTGTTTTTTCAGCTTTCTGACCAACCTTTTGGAATGATTAATGGGAGCAACTTTGTCTCTATTTCCATGAAGGATGAAAGTCGGAACACCATTTTCAACATCATTGATCGGAGAAGCGGTTTCCAGATAGTCTATAGCTTTTCTTTTTTCGGTTTTAATATCATATCCTGAAATTCCGAAGACCAATTTTTGTCTGATTTCAACAATCGGCTTAAAAAATAAACTTACAATAGCAACCGGAATTTTGCCCAATCTTGTATGCAAAAGCCTGTTTAAATCGGTAGGACCGAAATTACTTACCACATAATTTACTTTTCCGGAATAAGATGAAAGTTCTGGACTTCCAACATATTCGTTATCGTTGGTATAAGCTGAAAGCATCGATAAATGAGCGCCTGAAGACGCTCCGAAATAGCCAATATTATTCGTGTCAAAATTATATTTTTCAGCATTTTTCCTAACCCATCTCACCACATCTTTTGTATCCTGAACCGGCAACGGAAAATGTACTGTTTCACTTACCAAAGTATAATCAATGCTGATGACCGCGTAATTTTTTTCGACCAATTTTAAAATAAAACTTTCGATATAGCTGTTGGCTCTCACTATTTTATCACCTTTTGCCCAGGCTCCGCCATGAACATAGATAACCACTGGAAGTTTTCCTGCTATAGGATTTTTAGGTTCATAAATATCTAATTTGATAGGATTTCCCGAAGCGTCATTTTTATAAGAAATATCCTCTAAAAGAGCAGTTTTTTTGGGAAGAGTAATGCTTTTCGGAGCTTGTACTTCGATCGGAGCCTGAGAATAACCCAGATTGAAGAAGCTTAAGCATAAAATAAAAAACAGGTTTAAAGAAAACCTGTACATTATATTGTGATTGAATGAGTTCATAAAATATTTTTTGAAGTGGTTATTTTACTAACTCCTCAAAAAGTTTACCAAAAGTCTTTTCCAGGTCTTTAGATTTTCCCGGATGAGGTCTGGAGGTCTGTACTACGGAACTTCTTACCGCTGTCAGCCATCGGAAACGTTCAGGAATTTCAAGCTGTGCAATAGGTCCGCCATCTTTATCCCCGTTAGCTATTTTCTGAAAACTTTCAAGATTTTGAATGATATCCTCATAATCCAGCTTGCTGTGCATAAGTCTGAATTTATCGGGACATAAATAAAACTCAACCCTGATGAATTTTTCTTTTTTAGAAAACATCACCAAACCTATATTGAAAAATTCTTCTCTTTCAACCTTAGGAACCAGACGTATGACTGCGTATTCGTATATTTTATCCTCTTGCATTTTTGGCTTCGTTTAAAAAGATTTCGGAATTTTCTAATCGTGTTTTCAGGAAGTTGAAATAGATTTCACGAATTTCCTCCGGGCTTTCATCGGCATCGTTCCAGTGTAACCAGTCTTCAGGAATTAAGTTTACAATTTCTCTGAAAACAGTCTCATTCAACACTTCTTTTGCGAGTTTATCTGCTTCATCAAGCTGTGTTGCCTGTGGAAGCAAAACATGGTCTTTCACATATTTGAACGGAGTTTTTGCAGCTGTATCAAAATTCTGCCACGAATGATGAAAATAGAAAGAGGCACCATTGTCGATCACCCATAGCTCTTTATGCCACATCAGAAGATTGGTATTCTTAAAAGTACGGTCGATATTCGTGATAAAGGCATCCAGCCAAACGATTTTTGATGCCAGAAGAGGATCAACTTTCACACTGGGATCGTAGGCAATAGAGCCTGAAAGATAATGTAACCCTAAGTTTAATCCTTCTGAAAACTTCAGCAGATCCTGAATTTCTTCATCAGCTTCAGTTCTTCCGAAATCAACATCGAGATTCACTAATACGAGTTCAGGGATTTTTAACCCTAATACTTCAGTAATTTTTCCGCCCAATAATTCTGAAATCAGCATTTTGACTCCATGCCCTGCACCACGGAATTTTAATACATACTTAAAATCATCATCAGCTTCTGCGAGCGCAGGAAGAGAACCTCCCTCCCGAAGCGGCAGAATATATCGCATTACCGTTACTGTTCTTAAATCCAACATAGTGCAAAAATAAGGTTTTTACTTTGCGCTTATTTCGATTTTTAATATTTTTAAATGAAAATTAGACTAATCATTAAAAAATAAAGTCTGTCATTCTGAATGAAGCGAAGTGTAGTGAAGAATCTATATCTATATGTTTAAATAGGCTTTTCCCTCGTCGAATGATATAAATGTATTTAAATAAAAAATAAACATGCAAATCATAAACGAACACAATATAATCCTTTCCAATCCTGAAACAAGAGATTTTCTCGCAGATGCTTATTATCCCGAAACAAATGGAAAGTTACCATTAATTATTTTCGTTCATGGTTACAAAGGTTATAAAGACTGGGGAGCCTGGAACATAATGGCGGAAAAATTTGCTGAAGCAGGATTTTTCTTTGTTAAATTTAATTTTTCCCACAACGGAACCACGGTTGATGATCCTCATCATTTTGGTGATCTGGAAGCATTTGGAAATAATAATTATTCTAAAGAACTTTCGGATTTAGGAGTAGTAATAGATCATTTTATTCAGCATGAAAAAGTGGATGATCAGAAATTGATTTTGATGGGACACAGCAGGGGAGGAGGAATCTCTATTATCAAAACTTTTGAAGATGAAAGAATTAATGGATTAATAACATTAGCAAGTGTGGATACATTAGACCGTTTTCCTAAAAATGAAGCGTTTAAAAAATGGGAAGAAGCCGGGGTTTTCTATGTGCTAAATGGAAGGACGAAGCAGGAAATGCCCCATTATTACCAGTTTTATGAAGATTTTAAAAATAGTGAAATGCGTTTTGATGTAGAAAGAGCTACCGAAATGGCTAAAGCACACATACTAATCATTCACGGAACCAATGATGAAAGTGTGAATGTGAAAAATGCAGAACACCTGCATATTTTAAATCCCAATTCTGAATTGTTTTTAATTGAAGAGGCCAATCATACTTTTGGTGCAAAAGAACCCTGGGAAGAAAATGATCTGCCAAAAGACTTAAATAAGGTAGTAGAAAAGTCTGTTGAATTTATTAAGAATAAATTTGTAATTTGATAAGAAAGGAGTGAAAATATTCACTCCTTTTATTTTATCTTTTGAATGGATCTAAGATCAATGTTTAATTTATTTAATTAAAATCTTCCAGGCTTCTTCAATGTTGCTTTCAAGCAAAAATTTCTGAGCAACCTGATGGATCTTTTCATCGGAATGATAATCTCCTGCAGGTAAAACCTCAACGTTGGCCAACATTCCTAAATCGTTTCCGGTGAAAACTTTACTCAGTTTTATTTCATTGGGAAGAAGGTCGAAGCCAATTCCTTTGGTTACCAACGGTTTTGGAACTTCAAAAAGATTGCTGTCGTTGTTTCTGGAATACCAGTTTCCGCCCAAACGGGCAACCATATCCAGTTTTTTCTGATCAAGATTTCCTTCCTCATTCAGATATTCTTCCCGGATGTGGATTTTCTGAACTTCGCAAATGACCAGATTTCCTGCACCTCCCTGATCTCCCAAGGATTTTACTTCTAAAACCTTACACTCAAAGTTTACAGGGCATTCCTCAATTAATTTTGGCTGTACCAAATCAGCGTCCTTCATGGTTAAGCCGGACTTGATGAATTCATTCACGCCGTCACCATATTCTGTGGAAGCCAAAGATATTTGTTGAACAATCGGAAAGTTTACTGTTCCGATGACAACTTCGGGAACTTCCAAAACATTTTCCAAGGTATGTTTTGTCGTATTATCACGGACTCTTCTCGAAGGTGAAAAAATCAGGATCGGAGGAACCGTACTGAACATATTGAAAAAGCTGAACGGTGACAAATTGATGTCGCCATTTTTATCAACCGTAGAAGCCAATGCAATCGGTCGTGGTGAAACGGCAGTCTGCATTACGGTTTGTAGCTGTACCGGAGTTATTTCAGATGGAATAAGTGTTTTCATTAAATTGCAGGAATAATTTTACCACTTACTTCACCAAAACCTACTCTTACACCGTTTTTTTCAGCCCATGCTTTCATCGTTACCGTATCATTATCGTCGATGAATTTTCTTTCCTGTCCGTTGCTTAATTGGATTGGGTTTTGTCCTCTCCATGTTAATTCAAGCATAGAACCGAAAGATTTCGGATCGTTTCCTGAAATGGTTCCGCTTGCGTATAGATCACCAACTTCTACATTACAGCCGTTTACGGTGTGATGAGCTAATTGCTGAGTCATGTTCCAGTACATATGTTTGTAGTTACTTTCGCAGATCAGATTTTGTTCACCATTTTCAGGCTGGATATAGACTTCAAGATTGATGTCGTAGTTTTTATCTCCTTCGAATTTCAGATAATCCAACACTTCAGGATCCTGAACAGGAGAAGCTGTTCTGAATGGTTCCAAAGCTTCCAGAGTAACTACCCAAGGAGAAATTGACGAACCGAAATTTTTAGCTAAAAAAGGACCTAGCGGAACATATTCCCAAGATTGAATATCCCTTGCTGACCAGTCATTAAAAACCACCATTCCGAAGATGGCATCTTCAGCCTGTTGTGTAGAAATGCTTTCGCCCATCTCCGTATTTTTGTTGATGATGAATGCCATTTCCAATTCGAAGTCTAATTGCTTACAAGGCCCAAAAATTGGTTTTTCTACATCCGCTGGTTTCATCTGACCTTTCGGACGGTTGATTTCTGTTCCGGAAACTACAATAGAAGAAGCTCTGCCGTGGTATCCTACAGGAAGATGTTTCCAGTTGGGTAATAAAGCATTTGCAGGGTCTCTGAACATTTTTCCAACGTTTGTTGCATGCTCTATGCTGCTGTAAAAATCAGTGTAATTCGGGATGTGAACAGGCATCATCATTTTTACCTGATCCAAATCGTAGAATGCATCTTCGATTGTTTTTTCGTCTTTTGATAATGTTGAGCCTTCCAGTAATAATTCCTGAATTTTTATACGAACAGCATTGGTAACTGGTTTTCCAAGCTCAATAAATTCATTAAGTGTATACGCTTCAAAAACATTATCATCAAGTCCTTCTATTTCTTCGAAATAGCCAAGATCATATAATGTGGAAAGATCAATAACCTGATCGCCGATTCTTGTACAGCAGCCGATATATTCTTTATTGAATACGGCTACACCAAAAGGAATGTTATGTATAGAGAAGTCTGAATTTGACGAATATTCTACAAATGATTTCATAAGTTTAGGATTAAATAAGAATTTAAGAATAAAGTTCCTCAAATTCCGGGTTGTTATTTTTTTGAATAAGATTCTTCATCGATCCATCGATCTTTGGTATTCACATCAATAAGATACAGAATATCTTTTTGCTTTGTCAATAATAAGGTTTTCGTAACCGGTATCGGAACTTTCTGATTTTCCAGCATATCGGCACGTAAGGAAATGATATTTTTTTTGCTTCTTACAATATCTCCGGAAAAAACATTTGAATTGCTTTCTCCCGTTGCTTTATCATCGAAGACTTCTACATAGGTAACCTTGTTTCCCTTAATCACAATAAAATCTCTTTCTGTGTGATCTTC
Source organism: Chryseobacterium geocarposphaerae (assembly GCF_002797535.1). NCBI lineage: Bacteria > Pseudomonadati > Bacteroidota > Flavobacteriia > Flavobacteriales > Weeksellaceae > Chryseobacterium > Chryseobacterium geocarposphaerae. The sequence goes on along the minus strand of NZ_PGFD01000003.1, from coordinate 272,771 downwards.
TGCGTCTTTAATGAAGACGAATTTTTTATTGTCAATACTTACATCTCCTAAATGCTGATTAATACCTTTTCTTTCTTCAAGCTGCGTAAGAATTTCGTTGATGGTTCCATATTGTGCTTTTGCACATACCAATGTTGATAGTAATGAAATACCGATGAGAATTTTTTTCATATAAGGTGTTTTATAAAAAAGTTTTGCCAAGATAAAATCCTGACAAAACTTATTATTGTATTTAAAATTAAAGATTTCCTCTTCTTTCCTGCTCTCTCTCCAAAGCTTCAAACAAAGCTTTAAAGTTACCCGCACCGAAACTCTGAGCACCATGTCTTTCAATGATTTCAAAGAATAGGGTAGGACGGTCTTCTACAGGTTTAGTAAAGATTTGTAGTAAATATCCTTCTTCATCGTGATCGATAAGAATCCCTAATTCCTGAAGTTTTTTAAGGTCTTCATCAATGTGACCCACTCTTTCAGGAACCATGTCATAATATGCTTCCGGCGGAGCAGAAAGGAATTCTACACCACGTTTTTTCAATTCAGTTACAGTGTGGATGATATCTTTTGTAGCCACTGCAATGTGCTGTACTCCTTCCCCTTCGTAAAAATCAAGGTATTCTTCTACCTGAGATTTCTTTTTACCTTCTGCTGGCTCGTTGATCGGGAATTTTGCATATCCGTTTCCGTTTGACATTACTTTAGACATCAAAGCAGAATACTCTGTGTTGATTTGTTTGTCGTCAAAAGAAAGGATGTTTACAAATCCCATTACTTTTTCATACCATTCTACTGTTGGAAGCATTCTATCCCAGTCTACGTTTCCTACACAGTGGTCTACGTACAATAATCCGGCATCTTCAGGATTGTAGTCACTTTCCCACTTTTCATATCCAGGCATGAAAGGACCTGTATAATTTTTTCTTTCAACAAACATGTGAACGGTTTCTCCGTAAGTATAGATTCCCGACATTCTTACTTCACCGTTTTCGTCTGCCAAAGTTACAGGCTCCATATAAGGTTTTCCGCCTCTTTTAGTAGTTTCTTCGAATGCTTTATAAGCGTCATCTACCCAAAGTGCCAAAATCTTTACTCCATCTCCATGTTTTTTTACGTGTTCATTGATCGGAGAATCTGATTTTAATCCTGTAGTAAGAACCAATCTGATTTTTCCCTGTTGCAGAACATAAGAAGCACGATCTCTTACTCCTGTTTCAGGACCAGCGTATGCTACAGACTGGAAACCAAAAGCGGTTTTGTAATAATGAGCAGCCTGTTTAGCATTTCCTACATAAAACTCAATGTAATCTGTACCATTGATCGGTAAAAAATTCTCTGCTTGAGCAATTTTTTCGGCAAATGTAAGTGTTGACATATTTTCTATTTTTACTTTTATTTTATAGCGTGCAAATTACGAATTTCCCTGAAATATTTAAAACAGGAACAAACAACTGTTAGTTAAAGTTTTAATAAAATGTTCAGGAGTTGCTTAAAGTGTAAAAAGCACCCTTGTAAAAGATTATTTAGAGTTAAATTTAATGTTTAAATCTTTCGAAAGCAGCTCTTTCCAGCATTTCCCGATCATCAGGATGCGCAATGCTGATCAGTTCCTGAGCTCTTTGGCGTAAATTTTTACCATATAAATAAGCGGTTCCGTATTCCGTAACCACATAATGAATGTGTCCTCTCGTTGTAACAACTCCGGCTCCCTGTTTCAGGTAAGGAACAATCCTGGAAATTCCCTTTTTGGTTCTTGAAGTGATGGCAATGATGGGTTTTCCATCTTCACTCAATGCCGCTCCTCTCATAAAATCCATTTGTCCGCCGATTCCGCTGTACTGCATAGTTCCGATGGAATCTGCACAAACCTGACCTGTAAGATCTATTTCAATGGCAGAATTGATGGCCACCATTTTTTTGTTTCTCATGATATTAATCGGAAAATTCACTGTACTTACATCATCAAATGAGAAAACCGTATTGTCATCTACATAATCGTATAATTTTCTTGTTCCGAAACAGAAACTGGTAATTGTTTTATTGTCGTTGTAGCCTTTATATTTATTGTTGATGACATCACTCTGGATCAAATCAATCACTCCGTCACTCAACATTTCGGTGTGTATCCCTAAATCCTTATGATTTCCCAGGCATTTTAAAACCGCATCAGGAATGGTTCCTATTCCCATTTGCAGGGTAGATCTGTCTTCAATCAGTTCAGCTACATTTTTCCCGACTTCCATTTCTTCAGGTCCCACTTTTGAACCGTAATCTACTGTTGGAAGTTCCTCTTCATGCCATACCAGTTTATGAATTCTGCTTACATGGATCATTCCGTCTCCGTGGGTTCTAGGCATCAGCGGATTGACAATAGCTACAATTGTTTTTGCGGTATCTACTGCTGCTCTGGCAATATCAACGGATGTTCCTAAAGTACAGAAGCCATGTTTGTCTGGTGGAGAAACTGTGATTAAAGCTACATCAAGCGGTAAAATATTTTTCCTGAATAGAATGGGGATTTCACTTAAAAAGACAGGGACAAAATCTCCCCGGTCAGAATTTACGGCATCTCGTACCGGAGTTGAAACAAAAAGAGAATTGATGAAAAAGCTGTCTTTGTACTCTGGTTTGGCAATTTCCACATTTCCCTGTTGGGTAATGGAAACCATTTCTACATTAGAAAGACGATGAGATTGTCTCGCCAGTTCATCAATTAAATGATTGGGAGTACATGCACTTCCGTGAAAAAATACCCTGTTCCCGCTTTTTATGGTGTATACAGCTTCTTCCGCACTTATATAGTTGTACATAATAGTAATATTTGATGATGATGTGTCGGTTAATTGATTCTGAATTAAAAAATACGCTTTTTTCAAAGATAATTCATCTTATTTTAATTGGGTTTAAATTTTACAGACTGATCACATAACTTTTATCATGTGCAATAAAATTAATAAGACTTATAAACAAAAAGACTAAGTGTAATACACTTAGTCTTTTATACGATATTTTAAACTAATTAATTTAAAACTTCCTGAGCAATTTCTTTCTTCATACTTCCGGTTTGTGAGAATCTTAAATGCCAGCTGAAAGATTCTTCCAAAAGGTGAGGAGTGTGTCCTCCTCTTTCACAGGCACGGTCAAAATAAGACTGCAACTCTTCTTTATAATCAGGGTGAACACAATTATCAATGATTTTCTGAGCTCTTTCTCTCGGAGCAAGCCCTCTTAAATCTGCTAAACCGACATCTGTCACCAGGATATCAACATCATGCTCTGTGTGATCGGTATGAGAAACCATTGGAAGGACGTGAGAAATCTTATTTTCTTTAGAAGCTGCCTGAGTGACGAAAATACTTAAATAGGCATTTCTTGCAAAATCTCCTGAACCGCCAATTCCATTCATGATTTTTGTTCCTCCGATATGCGTGGAGTTTACGTTTCCATAAATGTCAAATTCTATAGCTGTATTAATTGCAATTACTCCCAGCCTTCTGATCAATCCTGGCGTGTTGGAAATATTTTGAGGTCTTAAAACAAATTTTTCTCTGTATTTGCTAAGATTTCCAAACACTCGGTCATAGCAGTCTTTAGAAACCGTTACAGAAGATGCCGAAGCAAAGCTTAGTTTTCCTGCATCAATCAGATCAAAAGTACTGTCTTGTAAGACTTCTGAGAACATAGTCAGATCATAGAAGTTACTGTCTTTAAATCCGGTAAGAACGGCGTTCGCTACTTTACCGATTCCTGCCTGAAGCGGGAGAAGCCTGTCTGTAAGTCTTCCTAAACGTACTTCATTTTCAAAGAACTCAATGATATGTTTTGCAATGGCCGTTGTTTTTGCATCCGGTTCAGCAATATCGGCAGGACTGTCTTTAAGATTGGTAAAAACAATCGCTTCAATTTTTTCAGGATCTACCGGAATGCTTTTTCTCCCGATTTTATTCCAAGGCGCAACGATAGGAATTACATTTCTGTATGGATAATCTTCTGCCTGATAGATGTCGTGGATTCCGTATACTTCTTCAGGAACTTCCGTGTTGATCTCTATGATTACTTTTTTTGCTAGAGCAGCGAAAGTTACCGAATTTCCTACGGAGGTTGTCGGAACGATGCTTCCGTCTCTTTCAATATAGGCAGCTTCAATTACAGCAACATCAATATTTTGTAAATTTTTGGTATGAAGAAGTTCTGCACTTTCACTTAAATGCTGATCGATGAAAAGAATTTCACCTTTGTTGATTTTGTTTCTGAGAATAGGATCAACCTGAAACGGCATCCTTTTTTTTACGACATTGGCTTCTGCAAGCTTTCCGTCTGTTCCGTGGCCTAAAGAAGCGCCGGTCATTAAGGTGATTTTCAGATCTTCAGTTTTTCCTTTTTCAGCCAGTGCGGCTAAAATGGCTTTACTGTCTCCGGCTTTTGTAAAACCGCTGGATCCTACTACCATGCCATCTTTAATGATATTGACGGCATTTTCTACTGTGGTTACTTTCTTATGTAGACTTTCTAGTCTGATTCTTTCTAACATTTACTCTTTATTTGATTTTATCCACCCATTTATTCCATGTTGTAGTATAAAATAAAGGATGATAAAATGTTAATCCTAATCTTACAAATTTACAAAAAAAGATGCTTTAAACATTTGTTTAAGGCATCTTTTATATTTATTTCATAATTCTTTTTTTGACCATTAAAAAGGAAATTTTTATTCCTCCAGCCAGGAAGTTTTATAAGTTGGATCTTCTACTTTCAAAGCTTCTTCCGTAAGTTTTAAAGGACGGAAAGGATCTACCATTACCGCATATTCTTCCGTGAATTTTTTACCGATACTTCTTTCCATTGCGCCGGGGTGAGGTCCGTGAACGATTCCTCCGGGGTGAAGCGTAAAGTCCATTAAATCAATATGATTACGGCTCATGAAATCCCCTTCTGTATAGAATAAAACCTCATCAGAATCAATGTTGGAATGATTGTAAGGTGCCGGAATTGCCTGAGGATGGTAGTCATACATTCTTGCACAGAACGAACAAACCACGAAATTGTGTGCTTCAAACGTCTGGTGAACCGGTGGCGGTTGATGAATTCTTCCTGTGATCGGTTCAAAGTTTTTAATATTAAATTTATAAGGATAAAAATATCCGTCCCAGCCTACCACATCAAACGGATGCGTTGCGTAGATAAAATCTGTGATTTGATTTTCCTTTTTTACCTTAATCAAAAATTCCCCTTTTTCGTCTTTAGGCTCAACAAAAGTAGGTGTAATAATATCTCTTTCGCAGAACGGAGAATGTTCCAATAATTGACCAAACTCGTTCCTGTATCTCTTCGGAGTGTAAATTGGTGAGTGACTTTCTACTACAAAGAAGACAGTATCATCAGAATGTAATTCAACCTGATAAATGGTTCCTCTTGGAATGATTAAGTAATCACCAACGGAAAATTCAAGGTTTCCAACAAAAGTTTTTAGAATTCCGCTTCCGCTGTGAGCGTATAAAAGCTCGTCACATTCAGCGTTTTTGTAGAAATAATCCATCGATTTTCTTGGCTTCGACAATCCCATTTTAAGGTCATTGTTTACCATCAAAAACTTGCGGCTGTCCATAAAATCATCTTCGGGAGTTACATTCATTCCCTTAAACATTCTTGGAGTTACGTTTTTCTCAACTGCGATTTTCGGTGCTACATCTTTCGGTTCGCCAATCGATTTGATCTGAGTCGGACGGTGAATGTGGTACAATAGTGAAGAAATTCCATGAAAACCCTCTGTTCCGAAAAGCTGTTCATAGTAAAATTTATCTTCAGGAGATTTGAAAATCGTATGCCTTTTTTGTGGGATATTTCCCGACTGATGATATCTCATTTTACTTTTATATGTTGACTCTCAAATTTAATACTTTTTCATGAATTCAATTTAATATTATTTTTCGGGTAGAGTTTTGTAATTGAAAAATAATTGTTAGTTTTGTCTAACAATTTTAATTTCATGAAACGAATACTATTTTCTGCTCTTTTTTTTTCAGGCTATTGTTTTTCACAAGAAGCTGACAGTTTGAATGTAAAGTCATCAGGAAAAGCAGATTCAGTTAAAATTTCAGATCGAAAAATCAAGACTAAAGATATCGATGATGTGGTAATCACCGGAACAATAAAACCGATCAGTAAATCTAAAAGTCCGGTTGCTGTAGAAATCTATTCGCAGAAATTTTTCCAGAAAAACCCTACACCAAGTATTTTTGAAGCCATTTCTATGGTCAATGGAGTAAAACCTCAGTTGAATTGTTCAGTTTGTAATACGGGAGATATTCACATCAACGGATTGGAAGGTCCTTATACGATGATTTTGATCGACGGAATGCCGATTGTAAGTTCGCTTTCAACCGTTTACGGACTGAGTGGCATTCCCAATAGTCTTGTCGATAGAATTGAAGTCGTAAAAGGTCCGGCTTCATCCATTTATGGTTCTGAAGCGATGGGAGGAGTTATTAATATCATTACTAAAAATGCTTTGACCGCTCCGAAATTCAGTGTTGATCTAATGACAACAACCTGGAGTGAAAATAACCTTGATCTCTCCACGAAATTTAGTTTGGGAAAAAATGTTGCTTCCTTATTAAGTTTAAATTATTTCAATTACGAAAAAAGATTTGATTCCAATAAAGATAATTTCACAGATGCAGCATTACAGAACAGAATTTCAATCTTTAATAAATGGAATTTTCAACGAAAAGAAAACCGACTGGCAAGTTTTGCATTAAGATATTTATATGAAGACCGTTTTGGCGGAGAAATGCAGTGGAATAAATCGTATCGTGGAAGTGATGAGGTCTACGGAGAAAGTATTTATACGAATAGAATAGAAGCTTTTGGCGTTTATCAATGGCCTATAAAAGAAAATATAATTACTCAGTTCTCTTACAATTTCCATGATCAGAATTCTTTCTATGGTAATAATCCTTTTGTGGCGACACAGAAAGTGGCTTTTACACAAACGTATTGGGATAAAAAATTGGGAAAACACGATTTGATTGTAGGCGCAACTTTCAAGAAAACCTACTATGATGACAATACTCCGGGAACACTTTCGTCAGACGGCTTGACAAACGAGCCGATGAAATCACCAATTTTTGGAGCTTTTATTCAGGATCAGTGGGAAATTAATGAGAAGAATACCTTATTATTAGGATATAGATTTGATTATGATAAAATTCATCATTCAGTTCATTCACCACGTTTTGCCTGGAAGTTTTCTCCCAATCCTTACCATACATTGAGGTTCAACTTTGGGACGGGTTTCCGTGTGGTAAATTTGTTTACAGAAGATCATGCAGCATTGACTGGTTCGCGTGAAGTGGTGATTAAATCAGATTTAAAACCTGAAAGATCAATCAACGGAAATTTAAATTATGTCTGGAAAATTCCTGTCGGCGACAAGTTGATCAATCTGGATGCTTCGGCTTTTTATACCTATTTCAGTAATAAGATTGTCGGTGATTTTGATACTGATCCTGAGAAAATTATTTATGATAATCTTCACGGTTATGGAATTTCCAGAGGAGCTTCTCTGAATGTAGATTATAACTTTAGTTTTCCTTTGAGTGTCAATTTAGGAGTGACATATCTCGATGTTTATCAGAAATTTGATGGTGAAAATGAAAAATCACAGCAGCTTCATGCCCCGAAATGGAGTGGTACGTATAATTTGAGCTATAAGTTTAAAAATAATCTGACGATAGATTTTACAGGGCAGTTTTACGGACCGATGCGACTGCCAGTTTTACCGAATGATTACCGAGCTGAATATTCCCCGTTTTATTCTCTGGCGAATATTCAGGTTTCGAGAAGTTTCAAATCTGGATTTGAAGTGTATTGCGGGATCAAAAACCTGTTCAATTTTACACCGAAAGATCCTTTGATGCGACCCTTTGATCCGTTTGATAAAAATGTTGATGATCCGATCAGTAATCCTTATCATTACACCTTTGATACAACTTACGGATACGCTCCGATGCAGAAAATAAGGGGATTCCTGGGGATAAAATATACTTTGAAATAATTAGAGTGCTGAAGATTAACGCAAAGATTGATATTGTAAATGGTAATTTTTAAAAAGCAAAGGCAAATAAGTTTGCTACGCGAAGCTTGATCACTCACTTCATCAAATTAACTTGTTGATTCATTTTTGCTCACTTTTATAAATTAAATAAAATTAAAACTTTGCGTTAAAAAAATCTAACAATTAAAAACGTGCAAATGAAAGTTATAACAATATTTTTATTTTTAATGTTAGTGCCCTGTTTTTATCTTTCGCAGATGAAGACAGGCACTTTTTCGGATTTGGAAATTCTGCAAAAGGAAAAGCCAAAACCGGTTATTATCCATATGTATACAAGTTGGTGTTCGGTTTGTAAAATAGAATCTTTTCAATTGAATAAAAATAAAGATTTAGTTAAGTTGATCAATGAAAATTTTTACCTGATCAGTTTTGATCCGGAAAAAATGAAGGAAAAGATCAATTTCCAAGGAAAAGAATTTAACTATTTACCGAATGGAAATTCTGGAATTCATGAATTGGCTTTAGCGTTGTCAAAAAATAAAAACAAGCCTGTGTATCCATTGTGGATTATATTAGATAAAGATCAGAATTTGATTGAATATCATGAAGGGAAGTTTAAACCGGAAGAAATGAAACTCAAACTTGAGAAAGTTTTAAAATTTTAATTGTGCTATGAGCTTTTTATAGTTTAATATGATATTTATTGAAAATTTGATGCTCAAAAGTTCCGCTAAGCTCTTTTTCCCAGCCTTTAGTTGTTCTTAATTTTTGCAATATTCTCGTTTTCATATCATCATTATTATTTTCAAATGCATATTGTACCAAATCAAAAAGGTAAAAAGTCTCGTTTACCTTATCGAATTCAGCTTTGGAGAAATGTTTAGTAAAATATTCTGTATAGATATTATTAAAGTCATCAGGATAATTTTTTTTTAAATATTTGAATGCGTAGCTATTATTATATTTAAAAAGAAGATGAATGATATTTTTTTTCAAAGTTTCATCATACTTTTCTATTTCAAATACCCGATCATAAATAAGCCAAAATAGATCTTCATCTAATTTTAAAATTTCTGAATTGATGTTTCTTAAAAGGTTGTCCTCATTTAAGGTTTTACGTCCAATCAATTCAGTTTCTTCTTTATCGGATTCATTTGGATTCTTAGAGGCTCTTGCTCTTACAAGATTCCAATATTTGTGATAAATGATAGAATATGTTAACTCTTTATCTATTATACAACCTGAATGTGTTTGAACTATTTTCTTATTAGCGATGGCATCTAAAATTTCTTTTTGAATGTTAATATACTTATTGTTTTCACTAATCAATTCATCAATAGCATATAATCTTAGAACTTGATTTTTGTGTTTGGTTAAGTCTAAAAGTTCATCGGTAGAAACTATTTTCTTTAATTTTTCGAAATTATAATAATTGTTATTGTCACTTAAACCATTTTTATCTAAATCAGGATTTAATACTCCATCCCAACCATCTAAAGAATTAACTTTAATTATTCTTGCTATTATTTCCTCCTTTGTTTGGGTAAAAGAGAAATTTGAAATTAGTACAATTAGAATAGTTAGAAGACGGGTTTTCATAATGTAGCTAACTATTTTAGTAAAACTGCTACAATCGCCAAAATCGCTGGTAACGCCTGAACAAAAAAGATCTTCTTTGTAGCAGAAACAGCACCGTAAATTCCGGCTACGGCAACGCATCCTAAGAAAAATAAAGCAATATTGGTTTGCCATTTAGGATCATCAATGAAAAAAGACCAGATCAGTCCGGCTGCTAAAAAGCCATTGTACAGACCTTGGTTAGCCGCTAAACCTTTTGTAGGTTTAAACATTTCGGCAGGTAAAGCTTTTTTAAAGACTTCTTTTCCTTTGGTTTCCCATGCAAACATTTCCATCCATAAAATGTAAAGATGCTCAATGGCTACTACTGCAATTAGAATTTTGGCTACGATTTCCATGATTTACTGTTTTGTCATTGTAAAACTAAAAAAATAAAGTTAAGTTTGGTCATACAATTTCAATAATGGAGACTTTTAAACAACATTTAGATAAATTCATTACCATGAGTGATGAAGAATTTGCTTCGGTTCTTTCATTCTTTCAGGAGCTGGAAGTGAAGAAAAAGCAGGATCTGATGTTGAGTGGGGAAGTTTGCAAGTCGATGTACTTTGTTGTTAAAGGATGTCTCCGAAAATTTTTCGTCAATGAAAAAGGAATAGAGCAGACGACTGAATTTGCGATTGAAAACTGGTGGATTACCGATACTTTTGCCTATGAACGACAGATGAAGTCGGATTTTTGTATTCAGGCGGTAGAACGCTCTACAATTTTAATGATTGATCTTCAGAATCAGGAAGCATTACTGAAAAAACATCCCATCATGGAACGGTATTTCAGAATGGTTTATCAGCGGGCTTATGCATCTTCGGAAAGACGGATCCGTTATTTATATGAAATGAGCCGGGAAGAATTGTATATACACTTCAGTACGCAATATCCATGGTTTATTCAAAGAATTCCCCAGTATTTAATTGCTTCGTTTTTAGGTTTTACTCCGGAATATTTAAGTGAAATCAGAGCAAAATTACGTTCTTAAACCAGTTTAAGATTTTTATCATTCAGAAGTCGCAACTTTGTCCTGTTCATAAAAACAATTACAATGACAGGCAAAAGAGAGATTCAATTCCCACAGTTATTCTTAAGAGTAGCCATAGCAGTAACGATGCTTTCTGCTGTAGCAGACAGATTGGGTTTTTGGGGTAAAAACTCCGCTTGGGGAAATTGGGAAAACTTTGAAAAGTATACCCAACAGCTTACCTATTTTCTTCCCGCAAGTTTAGGAACTGTTTCTGCCTATGCTGCAACCTTTTTAGAAATTCTTTTTCCGTTACTGCTGGTTCTTGGATTTAAAACCAAATTGGCAGCGTATGGAGCAGGTTTTCTGTTATTGATTTTTGCTATCTCCATGACCATCGCTTTAGGAATAAAAGCTCCTTTGGATTACTCGGTCTGGATAGGAAGTGCGGCTTCATTTTTATTGGCAGTTCAGGAGAGGTATTCATTTACAATAGACAATTTAACAAACAAATATAAATCATTATGAGTGCAAGAATTAATATGGCAACCGTAGATGCTGCCGCTTACAAAGCAATGATGGGATTGGAAGGATATCTTCAGACTATTTCATTAAACCACATTCAAAAAGAATTAATTAAAATCAGAGCTTCACAAATCAACGGATGTGCTTTCTGTCTGGATATGCATACAAAAGATGCCATAAAATATGGAGAAACACCTCAGAGAATTTATCTTTTAAATGCATGGAGAGAAGCATTAGAATTGTATACAGAAGAAGAACAGGTGCTTTTGGCAATGACCGAAGAAATTACATTGATCAGCCAAAAAGGATTGACAGAGGAAACGTATTATAAAGCAAAACAGCTTTTTGATGAAAATCAGATCGCACAAATTATTATGGCAATTATCACGATTAATTCATGGAACAGAATTGCAATAAGCACACACATGCCGATTGCAAAATAAAATCAATTATTTAAAATTAAGTTATTTACAAAAAACGCTCCTCAATTTTGAGAAGCGTTTTTTTATTGTAATTAAATTTCTTTTAAAGCATTATTTATAAAATTCAATTCTTCCTGAGACAAATCAAAAGAAATTGCCTTTGCATTTTCAATCGCTTGCTGGGCATTCCTTGCACCCGCTAAAACCACTGTAATGGCCGGTTGTAAAGTTGTCCATCTCAAAACTAATTGAGAAAGTGTTGCCCCTTTTTCCTTGGCAATCGGTTCGATCTTATCTAAGAAATTTTTCGCTTTTTGTAAATCAAATTGAGAGAAATATCCGTTTCTGTGGTCGTTTTCTTTCAGTTGGTTTTCTTTGAAATATTTTCCTGTTAAAAGACCTCTTTCCATTGGGCTGTATACAATAATTCCCGAATTGTTTTCCAAAGAATACGGAACCAGATCGTTTTCAATAGTACGGTTCAGCATACTGTAAGAAACCTGGTTGCTGGCTAATTTCAACGTTTTATTAGCCTCTTCCATCTGGTCAACAGAATAATTGCTTACTCCTGCAGTTCTGATTTTTCCCTGCTGAATCAATACTTCCAAGGCTTCCATCGTTTCGCTGATCGGTGTTGTAGAATCCGGCCAGTGCAACTGTAAAAGATCGATGTAGTCTGTTCCCAGTCTTTTTAAACTTTCCTCGACTTCTTTGATGATGTTTTCTTTGGATGCGAATTTATAAACAGGAATTTTTTTACCATCTTCCTCTGCATCAAAGAAAAATTCTCCTTTACCGTTATTGCTTCCGTCCCAAACCAATCCGAATTTTGTTAATAACTGGATTTTCGAGCGGTCTTTTCCTTTGATTGCTTCTCCGATCATTTCTTCACTTAATCCGAAACCGTAAAAAGGTGCGGTATCAATTGAAGTGACTCCGTGATCCAGTGAAGCGTGGATTGAATTTATAGAATCTTGTTTCTCATTTCCTCCCCACATATTTCCACCGATAGCAAACGCTCCGTGAGTAATCACTGAAAGTTCCAGATCGGTGTTTCCTAATTTTCTATATTCCATTTTCTTTTGTCTTATTTTTTTGATTTTAATTGAAATTTTTAATTTTAGATTTTTGAATTTTAATTCTATTTTAATGTAAAAATTTCGGTTAGTTGTCATTCTGACGAAGGAAGAATCTATGCTGTTTTTTAGGGATTCTTCACTCCACTTCGTTCCATTCAGAATGACAAATGCAACAGTTACCCTATTTGAAAAATTATTTATTCAATTCTTTTAAAATAGCTTCCCCAACACTTTTGGCAGACTGAGGATTTTGTCCTGTAATTACTCGTTGATCAGTCACAACATGATTTTGCCAAAGACCAGATTTTTCAAATTTTGCCCCTCTTTCTTTTAATTTATCTTCCAGAAGGAAAGGAACAACATGGGTTAATTTTACTTCAGACTCTTCTTCATTGGTAAAAGCATTAATTTTTTTACCATCCACTAAATATTTGCCGTTGTTCAGTTTGATATTGACCAAACCGGCAGGTCCGTGACAAACTCCGGCTACAATTCCTCCGTTTTCATAAATTTTTGAGGCAATGGCAGCAAGTTCCGTATTGTCTGCAAAATCCCACATCGCACCGTGACCTCCTGCGTAAAAGATGGTGGAATAATCATTTGGATTGACCTGAGAAGGCTGCAAAGAATGATCAATCTTGTTTTTGTATTCTTTGTTTTCCCAGAATTCTTTGTTTACCGGGTCTTTTAAATCGAATCCGTCAACAGGAGGAGTTCCGCCTTTCGGGCTTACAAAATCGATCTCGTATCCTGCTTTGTGAAGAACTTCCCAGGGATGGGAAACTTCGCCAAGATAATATCCTGTTTCCTGTCCTGTATCGCCTTTTTTGTCATGGCTGGTAACGACAAATAAAATTTTCTTTTTCATATTTTTAGACTTTTTGGTTTGTGCCTGAATGAATCCTATGGTGAAAATAGAAAAGATGAGTAATGCAAGTTTTTTCATATGTTTTAAGTTAGCCATTAATTTTTTTTAAGAAGTTTAGAATATTAGGATTTAGCTCTGTTTAAAAAGACATAGTAAAATTTACTGATGCTTAATGGATCTTAATTCCTAAATTTCCTTAATGGTTTAAATTTTTTTAATGATTATATAATTTCGGTTAAATAAATCTGTGGTTTTTCCTGCAGTTTTTCATCCGCTAAAGCTCCGAAAGCCTGAATGTAAGGCTGCTGATTGTGTTGTGCTAATCCCTCTTTACTTTTCCATATCTCGTAAAACACAAATTGGTTTTTGTCTTCAATTCCCTGATGAAGTGCATAAAGTTCATTAGCTTCTTCTTTCATGGTTTCTTTTACCATATGCTGAAGAACTTCCAAAACTTCTTCTCTATATTCTTCTTTTGCTTTTATGATTGCTGTAAGATAGATTTTCATTAGGCTAGTTGAGGTTTTAATTCTTTTTCAAAAATTGCAGTAAGATGTTCTCTGTACAGTTTCATATCACGTTCAATATTGGCATTCTTTTCTACATCATGAAAGTGAAAGCTTTCCATCTTTTCCAATGAAACAAAAGCGTTCATTCTGTGGAATCCAAATAATGGTCCATTGTCCACGCTGGTTTCGTTAAAGAATTCTCCGGGAAGCGTGAAAGCTGTTTCAGGAGCATTCCAGCTTGTGGTCAGCATATATTTTCTTCCTTTCAGCATTCCCCCTGTTCCGTAATTGATTTTCGGATTGTCGGCAGTTCTTCCGTCACTCATATAAATTCCTTTGGCATGACCTGCAGTAAAGACTTCATCGATATATTTTTTTAAACCATTAGGTAACTGAAACCACCAGATTGGAGTATGATAAATAATATAATCCGCCCAAACGAATTTTTCTACCTCTTCATTTTTATCGTAATTTTCACTTACATTAGTGATTTTTACTTCTGCATTTCCAAAGTTTTTCAGAACTTCCAAAGTGTTTTCTGCGATTGTCTGATTATATTTTCCTCCGGAATGTCCGAAGTTTTGTCCACCGTTGATGATTAATACTTTTTTCATTGTTTTATGATTGTTTAAATTTTATGATGCAAAGTTAGGATGGACTATTATATAATAAAAATAATATGAATTATAATTAAGTATTATAAAAATGATAGTTGTGTTTCTGTAAGTAGGTTTCTAGCAAATAGAGAATGAGTTTAATAAAATCGCAATATGTATTGGTTACTTTTGTGGTATATTTCAGGTATGTTTGCATCAAACACTTAATTAGAAATTATGAAAAACACTTTCTTTTTTATTTTATCAGTATTGTCAGTATTTTGTTTTGGACAGGTAAAATCAGTTAAAATTGATACGATTCTAGCTCCGGATATCGGAGGAATAAAACAAGTGATAGAAATAAAAACAGATGACTCTAATAAACCGGTACTTTTATTTTTATCCGGGGGACCCGGAAGTTCTATGATAAAAAACGCAGAAGTTTTTACCAACCTTTTAAAGGATAGATTCACTCTTGTTCAATGGGATCAGAGAGATGCGGGGAAAACATTAGAATTGAATCCTTCACCCAATCAACCATCAGTCGCGCAGATGGAAAAAGATACTTATGAAGTGATCAATTTCCTTACAAAAGAACTGAAACAGAAGAAAATATATTTATTGGGAAGTTCTTGGGGAAATGTTTTAGGTTTTAATATGGTTAAAAATCATCCTGAACTTTTGCATGCCTATTTTGCTGTCAATCCTGTTGTCAGCCAGTTGAAGAGTGAAAAAGAATTGCTTAAAACACTGAAAGTTCAGTTTAAAGAAAATCCTGTTGCCAATAAAGAATTGACAAACGTATACATTCCTTTTACTAAGGATGAGGATTTATTTTATTTAAGAAAGTGGCTTTTTTATAGAGAAGGTAAAGAATATGTATTAAGTGATGATTTTAAAAAAGGTTTTCTTGAGTGGTCAAAAACCTGGTCGCCTGTATGGAATGAAGTAATGACTATCGATTTACCAAAGACTTTACAAAAAGTTGATTGCCCCATTTATTTTTTTGTTGGTGAAAATGATATTCAAACCTCCACTGCTATTACAAAAGAATATTTTAAGCAGTTGAAAGCTCCGAAGAAAGGTTTGTTTCTATTTGAAAATTCAGGGCATCAGATTCATAAAGATGAACCTCAAAAATTTCAGAATACCATTATAGAAGTAATAAATTAGATCTAAATATTAGTATTGTGATTGTTTTGTAATTTTGTATCAGAATATTAATAAATAAAGTCATGGTCAATTTAGAATGGTACCGAACTTTTAAAGCAATCTATAAAACAGGAACTTTAACGGGAGCTGCAGATTCGTTGTTTATCTCGCAACCCGGTGTGAGTTTACATTTAAGCTCTCTGGAATCTTATGTGGGATATAAATTATTCGACAGAACCGGAAGGAAAATGATTCCTACAGAAAGAGGAAAAGTTTTATTTAATGCGATTTCTGAGCCCTTAACAAAACTGGAAGATGTTGAAAAGAACTTTCAGAAATCCACAGAAAAACATACGCCAACAATAAGCGTAGGAATGTGTTTTGAGACGTTTCAGACGACTTTGGAGCAATATGTTTCTACATTGCCTTTTAATTTAATCATCAGTTTTGGTGAATATCCTGAAATGTTAGAGCAACTGGATAAAGGGATTTTAGACTTAATTATTACTCCTAAGAGAGGAACGTCACCTAATATTTTGCATGAAGCATTTTCTTCCGAACAGATTATTTTGGTTGGCGGAAAAAATGTAGATACGGAAAGTTTTAATGAAGTCGTGAGAACTAAAGGTCCGGAGCATATTGAAGAATGGCTGAAACAGGAAAAATGGTATGGAACCACCGGAGATATGGAACATCTTTTCCAGTTCTGGATTCTGAACTTTGGACATAAACCGAATTTCCGTCCCAATTATATTGTTCCGAATTTGAACTCCATCATTCGTTGTCTGAAAGGCGGAACAGGATTAGCTGTTGTCCCTAATTTTTTATGTAAAAATGAAATTGAGAACAAGGAGATAAAACTAATTTGGGAAGGTGAGAAGAAACTGGAAAATACACTGTATTTCGGATGCAGGAAAAAGACCAATTATCAGGATGAAATCGATCATATTAAAGGTCTGTTCAGAAAGATGATGAGTAAAGAAGAATCTTTGACTGTTTAATTTTCATCTGTGCTTTTGTCATTATGAACAAAATAAATTAGAGTAACGAATCTCTAAAAAACCGGGAATTTCAAAATTTTATTGCAAATTTGTTTAACTCTAATTGAAAAAATAAACCAAAAATTATGGCACAAAAAATATATACAGGACAGCCTGTAATTACATTAAATAATGGAGTAGATATTCCGGCTTTAGGCTTTGGAGTTTGGCAGATGGAAGATTTGAAAGAATGTGAAAATGCTGTGATTAAGGCTATTGAAGTGGGATACAGAATGATTGATACCGCTTCTATTTATCTAAATGAAACAGCAGTTGGAAATGCGATTAAAAACAGCGGAGTAAACAGAGATGAACTTTTTATAACTTCGAAACTTTGGGTTCAGGATATTGCGTATGATAAGGCAAAAGGTGCTTTTCAGAGAACTTTAGACAGATTACAGCTGGAGTATTTGGATCTGTATCTTATTCACTGGCCCTATGGAGATTTTACCGGTGCCTGGAAAGCAATGGAAGAGCTGTATCACGAAGGGAAAATAAAAGCGATCGGAGTTTGTAATTTTCCTGTCGAAAAAATGGAGGAATTAAAAGCCAATGCTACCGTTCTTCCTGTAATTAACCAAATTGAGCTACATCCTCTTTTCCAGCAAAAAGAACTTCAGGTGTACGACAGAGAAAATAATATTGTTACACAGCCTTGGAGTCCGCTTGGAAATGGAAATGCTGGACTATTGGATAATTCAGAACTGAAAGCTATTGCTGAGAAATATGATAAGACGGTCGCTCAGGTAATTTTGAGATGGCATCTGCAGGAAGGTTTCTGTGTGATTCCAAAATCTGTAACGCCTTCCAGAATTGAAGAAAATTTCAATGTTTTTGATTTTGAACTGACTGAAGATGAAATGAATGTTGTCCGTTCTTTAGATACCGGAAAAAGACTGTTCTTTGATCCGAAAGATCCTGCCTGGGAAAAGAAAATGCTGAATGCTGTAGCGGATATTTAACTTAAAAACAGAGATTTATCATACTAAGAAGCAATTTTTATTGCTTCTTTTTTTATTACCTTTATTTGAGTAATAAATAAATCCACTGCTATGTTTTGGCCGGAAAAAATCAGTGAAAAACTAAACATACAATATCCTGTCATTCAGGCTCCGATGTTTGGAGTCAGCACACCGGAAATGGTGGCAGCCGCGAATGGAGCCTCCTGTTTAGGTTCTTTGGCTATTGCGGATCTTTCGGGTGACAGTTCTGTTCAATTAATCAGAGAAACTAAAAAATTGACAGCTCTGCCTTTTGCTGTGAATATTTTTGTGCATAAGATTCCTGAAATGACTGATGCCTTGAAAGAACAATATGTGAAAACCAAGAAATTTCTTGAGGATTTTGCAGGGAAAAATGAAATTGAAGTGCGTCTTCCTAATCTGAATGAGATAAAGGTCAATTCCTATCATGAGCAAATTGATGCTGTTCTTGAAGAGCAATGCAGGATCGTAAGTTTTACTTTCAGAAACATTGATGATAAAAGTATTCAGAAATTAAAAGAAAACGGAATTGTTTTAATAGGAACCTGTACTTCTGTGGAAGAGGCTGTACAATTGGAAAAATCAGGAATTGATCTAATTTGTGTTCAGGGGATAGAAGCGGGAGGTCACAGGGGAAGTTTTGAAGTTGAGAATATTCCGCAGATCGGAGGTTTTTCGTTGCTGTCGCAGGTATATGATTCGGTAAATATTCCTTTGATCTATGCGGGTGGAATTTACAATGCAAGGACGATAAGGGCAGCCAAAGACCTGGGAGCGGAAGGTTTTCAGGTGGGGAGTATTTTATTGGCTTCCCAGGAAAGCGCTTTACAGGATTTTGAAAAAGAGAGACTGGAAAATGTTCGTGAGAAAGACATTGTTTTAACAAAAAGTTTCTCGGGGCGTTATGCGAGAGGAATTAAAAATACATTTATCGAAACACTTGAAAACTCAGCCTATATTTTGCCGTATCCTTATCAGAATAAACTGACGGGAGCTTTACGAAAAGCAGCCAGAAATAACAAAAATGCTGATTTTGTTAATCTGTGGCTAGGACAATCCATTCATCAGTACAGTAAAAGTTCAGCTGAAGAAATATTGCGAGATCTTATACGCAGCTGTGAATAATGATAAAAAAATCCTTTCATCAACAATGAAAGGATTTTTTATTATTTCGTTAAATCGAGTCCTCCGAAGTTACCCGAGCTCATCATCAGGTAAACGCCCTGAGTTTTGTCGAGTGTTTCCCAATAAGCATGAAGTTCTTCAGCGTTAGTAAAAACTTTCAGATTTTCGTTTTTAAATTTTTCTTTGATTAATTCCGGGGAAATAGGTTCCATTCTTTTGATCTTCAAAGCATCTTCAGAATAAAAGACAACTGCATTATCCAAACCATCCATCGCGTGATCATATTGCTCTAAAAATACAGGATTCAGACTTGAATAGGTATGAAGCTCAAGGAAACCGTATTTTTTCTCATTTTTAAATTGTTCGCAGAAAGCTTTTACAGCGGCTTTTACTTTACTTGGAGCATGGGCAAAATCTTTATAAAGCGTTCCTTTATCTTCTCTTTCTACCTTCTCCAGACGTTTTGAAGCTCCTTTGAAGCTCATAATCGCTTCATAAAAATCTTCATCCATAATGCCTAAAGTCTGGCAAATATGCCTTGCTCCTTCAAGGTTCAGTAAATTATGCGCTCCAAAAACAGAAAGAGGAACATCTCCCATTTCAGTTTTAAGATAAACTTTTCCATTGGTGATTTCGTATTCCGGAGTTTTGTAAGGAATTTTTCTGAAGTAATTTTCAGCATTTTCCACAACTTTTACCACTTCAGTATCTTCTTCATTATACACCAAAATTCCTCCCGGCGTAATGCTTGCCACGAATTTTCTGAACTGCTCAATATAATCATCAAATGTTTTAAAAACATTAATATGATCCCAAGCAATTCCGCTCATTAAAGCGATGTTTGGCTGGTAAAGCAGAAATTTTGAACGAAGATCGATAGGAGAGGAAAGGTATTCGTCACCTTCAAGCACCATGAAGTCGTTATCCTGAGTAAGCTTCACCATACAATCAAAACCTTCCAGCTGAGCTCCTACCATGAAATCTACTTCTTTCTGATGGAAGTTTAAAACGTGAAGAATCATGGAAGTAATGGTCGTTTTTCCATGTGAACCTGCAATAACGACTCTGGTTTTGTCTTTTGACTGCTCGTAAAGAAATTCAGGATATGAATAAATTTTTAAGCCCAGTTCTTTTGCTTTTGCTAGTTCAGGATTATCCTGGTGCGCATGCATTCCGAGAATTACAGCATCAATATCGGAAGTGATCTTTTCGGGAAACCAACCCATTTCAGCGGGTAAGATTCCTTTTTTCTCCAGTCTTGATTTGGAAGGCTCAAAAATAGCATCATCCGAACCTGTTACCTGATATCCTTTATCTTTTAATGCAATGGCAAGATTGTGCATCGCGCTTCCTCCAATTGCTATGAAGTGGGTTTTCAATTGTATTTACTGTTTTTTTACATTGTTGTTAATGATCTCCTGAAAAGCGGCTGTAATATTTGTCCAGTTGGTCTTGAAATTGGGCATAATAGAACTAGCATCTGTTTTGCTTCCTTCATTAGGTCCTTTCTTTATGTTGATGGAAGTCGCTATGCCATCATAAATTTTTTTATGATCTTCCTGTATTCTTCTGAAATTATTTTGAGAAAGGATATTGTCCAGCTTTTTTAAATCTTCGTCAGCAAGCGTGAAATTCTGATTGTATTTTTTGCCTTCGCCTTCAAATGAATAATGTGCGTTATTTCCTTTAATCAGCAGATTTTCATAAACGGGAGCATATCCTCCGCTTTTTGAATAACTGATATCAAAGTCTGAATATACTTTCTGACTGTTACAGGAAACCATAATTATCATGGCAAATATGATGGCTATTATTCTAGTCATATTAACTTGTTTTAATTAGTAGAATTCTTTTGTTCCAGTTTTTTTGCTTTAAGCTCCTGATCATAAGTGTGTAACACATTGAAATCTTCTGTCTGCTCAATAGCGGTCATGATTTTTACTAAAATCTCCTGTGCATTTTCCTTATCATAGTCTATGTCCAGAGGAGCCTTAAATTCCATGGTAGGTTTTACACCCGTTACTTTTACTCTCAGTCCTTTTTTATCAAAAGCACGTCTAAATCCGTTAATTTTAATAGGTATTACAATCGGGCGCTGATTTTTTATCAGTTTAGCAGTACCTTTTCTTCCCTGTGCAAATGCAGAAGTTGTTCCCTGAGGAAAAGTTGCTACCCATCCGTTGTCAAGAGCTTTCATAATATTATCAATTTCACTCATGTCAACCATTCTGTTCACATCTTTACCTTCTGCTCTCCAGGTTCTTTTTACAGTCACCGCACCGGCGATTTTAAAAATCTTGGGAAGAATTCCTTTATTCATGGTTTCTTCGGCGGCTACGTAATAAAAGTCAATTTTGGGATTAAGCAGATAAATAGGATTTTTAATGGTATTTAAATATCCGTTATTTACGGCACAGAAAGCATGATACATTGCGGCCACATCAGCAAAATAGGTTTGATGATTGGATACAAACAAAACATTTGAATCAGGAAGATCCACAAGGTGTTCAGTACCAGTTATTTTTAATTTGTTAAAGCCATTGAATCTTCTATAGGAAACGAATCCCAGAATAAAAATAATCAATCTTTTTAAAAAATAAGGTGTACCGAATGCATCGGTGAAAATGTTTTTCTTCGCCATCTCTCAATTAAACACGGTTTTGCAAAGTTACATTTTTTTCAGCAACTGGCTGAATTCACTTAAGATCATCGCTGTAGCGCCCCAGATGATATATCCGTTGAAATTAATAACAGGAACCTCATGTCCTCCTGCGCTGGGTAAAGCCATAATTTCCGGCTGATCCGGAAGGTTCAAAAAAGAAACAATAGGGAATTCTATAACTTCTACCGCTTCAGTCTGTTGCAAGATGAAATCCGGATTTTTTTTGGTATATGAAATATAGGGATACACATAAAAATTACTTGGCGGAATATAAATAGGAGACATTTCTCTGATGATTCTCACATAATTTTTTTCAATGCCTATCTCTTCTGAGGTTTCTCTTACCGCAGTTTCAGAAAAATCACGGTCCATTTCTTCGCGTTTTCCTCCGGGCAAAGAAATCTGCCCGCTATGCCTGTCATGCTCATTAATTGTCCTTTGAATAAGCGGAAAATACCATTCATTATTTTTTAAATATAAAACAATATTAACTGCAGCAAACTTAGGGTTTTTGGTTAAAACTTCTTCATAACTGAAAACAGGGCGGTAAGGCGGAGAAAATACGCCGTGAGCATTTTCTCCCGGTAAGGTTACACTTTTTATTTTTCGTAATAAATCTTTTCCAAAACTCATACTTCAAATTTAGGAATATATCTTGAAGAAAAGAAGAGGCTTAACATTAATTAACCTACAACCATGCATATCATATGGATACTTTTACTTCTTAATTAAAATTTTTGGAATATGTTTTACAGGGAAATTTACCGAATTGGCTATAAAACAGAATTGGTTTGCCTTTTCATGAAGTTCCTCTGCTTTTTTTATCTGTTTTTCGTCGGTGATGGTAACGACGGGATTCAGGATAGCCTCCGTAAAGTGACCGCTTCCATTCGCCGTTTCCGCCATAGTTCCGATAGCATTGTCAATATAACCTGTTACGATAATACCTGCTTCGGAACAGAAATGAAGATACCAAAGCATATGACATGAAGATAAGGAGGACAACAGCATTTCTTCCGGATTGTATTTTGTCTTGTCACCACGAAATGCAGGATCGGAAGAACCTTCAATTACCGATTTGTTTTCTACAGAAATGGTATGACTCCTTTCATAATCACGATAATTACTGGTTCCGGAGCCTTTATTTCCTGTCCATTCGATGGTGGTTTTGTAGTGATGGTGTTTCATTTTTATTCGTTTAATAATTGATTTCTTCTGATTGCCTTAAATGTATCAACCATTATATTATATAAAGTAAAATTGGTTTAATCATCTATAAATTTAATGTTTATTCCATAAAAAAGCCCCGTAAAAATACGGGAGCTAAATTTTGTTTATGTAATTACTTTATTATTAAATTTTTATCATTTTTTTTGTTGTAAATTTTCCGTTTTCAAAAAATACTTTTATCATATAAACTCCTTTGGGAAGCTCAGAAACATTTGAATTATTTTCTTTGGCAGTTTTTACTAGTTTTCCATTGGAAGAATAGATTTCTATTTTGCTTATTTTTTCTTCTGATTGATAGATTAAGCTTTGTTTAACAGGATTTTCAAAAGAAATCTGGTCATTTGCTTTTAAAATATCCGCAATTGATAGCGTAGAATTGTTAAGTAAATATTTTACAATATATCCGCTTCCGTGGGCAATGATGTTATCGTTATTAACGGCCATTTCTTCAATAGAATATAAATTTGATGCTTCTGAATAGTACCCGAAGCTGGAATTTATAGAACCATTTGGATTAAGCTTTGAAACAAAATAGGTAGAAGCAAAATCTCCTTCACCGTTTCCTCCAATGTAATAATATCCATTTTTTTCTACAATGCTTTGGATCCAGGCGCCTCCGCTCAAGCCGGAAAATGCGGATAAATTATAATTGAATGTATTATCCGGAGTACCATCGGGATTTACTCTGAAAATCTCATAAGTGTGGTTGGAATAAACAATCTTGTTATTACTATCTATCATTGCAGCACCCACGTAGCCAAAGTTCATAGTAGTTTGTAAAATACCGTTATTTCCAAAACTCATTATCGGTTGTCCGTCCGGATTGAATTTTTCAATAACACCATTACCAAGGTTACTACTAATAGTTTTTGTCATGCAAATAATGTTAGACTGGTTGTCGAGCAGTACAAATGTTCCCAAAGGATATGCTCCCTGTGTAATTACAGAACCATTATTACCAAAAGACATATCAATACTTCCATCATTATTGAGCCTATAAATTTTATGCTGTGATATGGTATTTGAATTCCAGGTTATGCCATGAACAATTATTTTTCCATTTTGTAAAATAAGTCCAATAGAACGGGCTTGTTCATCACTACTATGTACAGAACTAATTGTCGAAATGCCGTTGGTGCCAAAAGCTGTATCCAATTGGCCATTCGGGAATATTTTGTATACTAAGCCACCCAGGCTAGGATTGTGTCCAAAGACGATCAATTTTCCGTCCGGCTGTATTTTTAGTTGACATTGATAAGTATCATAGGGCAATTGGATGACTCCGTTATTTCCGAAATTTGGATCTGAAGTTCCATTTGCATTCAATTTTAATAAAAAAGTTTGGCCACTGGCAGGAACTGAATAGGACGAATAAATACTGTCATCCACATTTTGAGCCATTGTCCAGACATAGTTGTTTCCATTGCCGATATTGTATATTCCATTGGAAGCAAAAGACGGGTCTTTAGAAATAATCTGTGCGTAAATACTCTGGATAGCAAGAATGCATCCTAATAATAGAATTTTTTTCATAATTATGTTTTTAATGTATTGAAATAATAATTACACCAATAGAATCTGGAGGGAAAATAAGAATCAATTTGTGTAATTATTGTAAAGGTAATAAAAAACCTCCAGAAAACTAGAGGTTTTGAATTTTGTATTAATTAGAATATCCAACCAATTCTTCTTTTTTCGAATTGTAAATTCTGTATTCTAAATATTTAAAAGAATCTCTTGGGATGATGGTTACTTTCTTCTTGTATTTTAAAAACCATTTCATCTGAATGCTCATAATACCTTTCGTAAGATAGGCTTCCACAAAAGGATGTACATGTAGGAATATTTTTCCTTTTTCCTTTTGCATAATGGATTTCAGAGCTTCACCCATTCTTTCTACAATAACAATCGGAGCAATGATTTCTCCGTCTTTGTTAGGGTTTTCTTCTTTGGTTTCGATCTGTTTTTCCGGACGGTTTCTTTGTCGGGTAATTTGTATCAGACCGAATTTACTTGGGGGAAGAATTTTGTGACGTGCTTTATCACGTTTCATTTCTTCCTTAAGATGTTCGTACAGATCTTTTCTGTGCTCAGGATTCGTCATGTCGATGAAATCGATCACAATAATTCCACCCATATCGCGCAGACGAAGCTGTCTTGCGATTTCTGTGGCTGCCATTTTGTTTACATTCAGGGCATGTTCTTTATTCACAGCGGCTCCTGTTGTAATATTATTTCCTGAGTTTACATCGACTACGTGCAATGCTTCGGTATGTTCTATAACGAGATATGCTCCTTTAGAACTTGGAATATTAACATGTTTCCCGAAACTTTGTTTCAGTTGTTTTTCAACATTGTAATATTCGAGAAGAGGAATGTGAGAATCGTAAAACTGGACAATGTTTTTTCTTTCCGGAGCGATTACCTCAAGGTAATTCTTCATTTCGCTTACCATTTGCTCGTCATCACAAATGATGCTTACGAAATCCTGATTAAAATTGTCTCTTAATATAGCTGAAGCTTTATCATCTTCGCTTAAAACTCTTGACGGAACTTTATTTTTTTGAATATTTTTAAAAGTGCTTTCCCATTTCTGAATCAGCTGATTCATGTCGTTGTGCAGGTCTGCCACTTTTTTTCCTTCGGCTACGGTTCTTATGATGACACCGAAACCTTCGGGTTTTATACTTTCGATAAGGGTTCTTAATCTTTCTTTTTCCTCAGAACTTTTTACTTTTTTGGAAATCGAAACTTTATTATCGAAAGGAATGAGAACCAAAAAACGCCCTGTCAAGGAAATCTGAGTAGAAATTCTGGGCCCTTTTGTGGAAATGGGTTCTTTGGTAATCTGAAGCAGAACAACATCATCTTTGGCGATTACTTTGTCTACTGTTCCGTTTTTGTCAATTTCGGGTTGTATCTCGAAATTTTTTAAGCTTGAAGAGTTTTGTTTTTTAGAAATACTGTCTCTTAAAAACTTTCTGTAGGTAAGATATTGTGGGCCTAAATCCTGATAATGCAGAAAAGCATCTTTTTCGTATCCGATGTTTACGAATGCTGCATTAAGATTAGGAGCCAGCTTTTTTACTTTTCCTATAAATAAATCTCCAACTATAAAATCACTTTTGTCCTCTTGCTCATGAAGTTCACATAGTCTTCCGTCTTCCAGCAGTGCAATCTTTGTAAGATCATCTTCATGCGAAACTATTAGTTCTTTCTTCATTTTATTAAGGTAAAATTATTAAGATTCACAAGGAATGTATGTTGTCATTATCAAATGAATAATATTTTTAAATATAAGAATTAGTTGTTAATATTATTATATTCTGATAAGAAATAAATAAAGCATACATAAAATCCTCGAAAAATCTTAGTAGGTTCAAAACAAAATATAGTCGGTGAATATTAAAAAATTAAAAACACCAACTATATTATTATATTGTGAATCTCAAGAAAAAGAGATTATTTTTTCTTATGTCTGTTTGCTCTTCTTCTTTTCTTTCTTTTGTGAGTTGCAACCTTGTGTCTTTTTCTTTTCTTTCCGCTTGGCATAATTTTAATTT
Source organism: Chryseobacterium geocarposphaerae (assembly GCF_002797535.1). Lineage (NCBI taxonomy): Bacteria > Pseudomonadati > Bacteroidota > Flavobacteriia > Flavobacteriales > Weeksellaceae > Chryseobacterium > Chryseobacterium geocarposphaerae. Next base: position 246,374 of record NZ_PGFD01000003.1, on the reverse strand, counting down.
TTTAGTAACTAGTTAATATTCCGTTAAATTTTATTTTACTGCAACTTTGGTTTTTACTTTCTCAACAAAAGATTTTGAAGGTTTGAAAGCAGGAATGTTATGAGCCGGGATTTCAATTGCAGTATTTTTAGAAATGTTTCTACCTGTTTTAGCAGCTCTTGTTTTAATAATGAAAGAACCAAAACCTCTTAGATAAACATTATCCCCATTGTACATAGAAGTTCTAATCTCCTGCATAAAAGCTTCTACAACTTTCTGTGTTTCATTCTTTTCTGTTCCCAATTTATTTGAGATGGTGTTTACCAATTCTGCCTTTGTCATTTCCTTTTTAAATTTTAAATTTTAGGTGTGCAAATTTAGTTAAAAAAATTGAATACTAGCAAATTAGTGGTAAAATATTTTTAGATAATTGATTAAGCGGGTATGTTTATTTTATGTTACTAATATATTAAGATATCCTTATGTACTGGAATTGTAGTACCCGTTTTCTACACAAAATCTTATCAGGTGAAGCTTTGTTTTTAGTCCCAGTTTTTCCGTTAAACGGTTTATATAGGTGTCAATCGTTCTTGTGCTGAGATTGAGCTTTTCGCCAATTTCCTTATTACTGAATCCTTCATAGCAGAACTTCATAAGCTGAATTTCCGTAGGAGAGAGCTCTTCCTGACTTTTCTTTTGCCGGTTCATATATTCCTGCACCAAAAGAGGCTGCTTTTGCCATTCCTGGTAATACGATTCATAATCAAAATTGTTATCGGCAATCTTTCCTTTCACGATATTTTTGATGATATTGCTGTTTTTCTGGCAGTAATATATATTAGGAATCTTAGACAGTATTTCGGCAATGTCTTCCTGATACGTTCCGGAATATGTAATAATAGGAGTTTCATTATTCGTTCTCCGGATAAATTTTATAGCTTCAATTCCGCTGAGTACGGGCATGAATAGCTCTATGAGGAAAACGTCTTCCTGCCGCCTATACGTTCTGTTGATAAGCTCATGACCATTGTTACAGTCATTGATAAGCATGTTGAAAGGCGTTTCCAAAAGCGTCTTGATCATTATTTTTTTAAAATAAAAATCACTGTCTGCTATTGAGAAGCGAACTCTTTTATTTAAGATGTGGTTCATTTTAATATTTCAATATCGATTTGGTGTTGATATTTAAAATTTAAGAGGTCTAATTTATGAAATTCCAACGAAACAGAAAATTAATATTCTCTAATTAGTGATTATGGGGAATAAATTTTGTGTATTTTTATTTTTTTTAATAATTTCACCGTCCAAACAAATCACAAAATATGTCTTCGAACAGGGAGAAAAAATTAAATCAATCAGACGTCAGGATAGGCATTTGGAAATTTGTTCTATCTTTTCTGGTCTTGTCAGGCGTATCTTTTATGTCTGTCTTTTTCTTTTTTAAAAGCTACGATCAGCAACGGGAGGGTATCAATAGAGAAGTTGCCTCTTATCAGGAATTGCTGGAAAGAAGTGATGTTCTAAAAAATCACATGGATGATATCTATCAGAAAATGGAGCAATTGGATGCCAATAAGGTAGATAATGACATTTTTCTAAGGAATAATATTTTAAGCAACATACAACTTGCCAGAGAGGTAATGGGGAAAGACAGTGCGCAGAATTTTAAGCATTATGCTATTCTCATTAATCAAATTGGAAGTATGATTGATCTGAAAACTCGAATAATAGAAGTGGAACATGAAAAGGAAATGGCAAGAAGAGATATCGAAGAATGTATGGGCAAAGTGGATATTGCGAATGACAAACTAAGAATAGACCCTACAAGAAAGTTTACGGGAAGTAGAAGACGAAGATAAAATAAAAAGATATGCAAGGACACATTTCATTATCCAAAACAGAAAAGCAGTATCAGTTCTTTTATCTTATACTGATGCTTTTGGTGGCTCTTATATTTTTAGGAATTCTTTTTCTAAAAGATTTTCAATCTCCTTTTTCGGATGAGGATGTTATTTCTATTCAGAAGCTAGACGAAAAAGCAAAATTTGATCAGAAACAGAAATATAGTTTCAAAATAATGGACAGTACCTACAACCAGATCAAGCATTTGACGAGTGAAATGCCCGAAGCTTTTGTAGAGACTAAAATTACTTATGGAATTAATGATTTGGTCAATTATTATAATGCTGGTGAAACTCCGGTGTTAGATATCAGAAAAGATGCATATCCTCAAATCGCTCTTTTTTATAAAATGTATTTTGACGATAAAAAAACAATTGCTACGGTAACAGAAGATACCGAGAAGTTCAAAAAGCAGTTTGAAGACTGCTCTATCGGGTTTAGAGAGAAGAAAAATCAGCTTTTTCAGCGTAACAATGAGCTCAAAGCGAGAACTCAGTAAGTTTCACTATATACACTCACACCACACAAATACAAAATCAAAAACACAACACAATATTAAATATGAACTACTTTGAAAAGAACAAGAAGAATATTATCATTGGGGTTATTGCGACCTTGCTTATAGCCGCTTTGGTTGCTCTATGGCTGCAGAAAAAAGTGATACATTCAAATGATGATATAGTAGGATTGGTATATCCATCAACATTAATGGTAGGAGATACCCTTCTATTTGAAGATAAAACTCAGTTTGCCAAAACTAAAAGATGGAGTTTCGGAGATGGGGCTACTTCTGACAAAAATAGTGGTATTCACTTTTATAACAAGCCGGGATATTACCAGGTAACCTTAATTATAGATAACAAGTATTCGAAGTCATTTCCGGTGATGGTACGCTCGAGAGAAGTCGCCAAACCCAAAGACACTGCAAAGATCCGTACAACGATTGATGCTCAGTCACAGGCAATGGTATTTGAAAATGTTCAGTTCCGTGCGATTTCTGATGCGAAGCAATTTACATGGAAATTCGGGGAAACAGGAAACATCGATTCAAAAGAAAAATTTGCTACTTATTCTTATAAAAAGCCCGGAGATTATGTTGTTACCTTATTTACAGATGAAAATATAGAGCCGATTTTGCATCACATCAAAATTCTTCCAGGTTATGATGCTTTACAGGAGGATGTAACGGTTGAAGATATGTATTCCAAAATGGATAATGACTTTAAGTATCATCTGCAGCAGATAGCCAACGGAAACAGTTTTAATACACATTACAATTATTTATTAAGAAAATATCTTTGTAACAACGAAAACACAGTAGTGAAAGTAAATGACAGCAAGGTGAATAATTTTTATATGTACTGTGCAGGTCTTCAGTTTGATAAAAATAATGTAATACAGACTGTAAAAGTGAACTTTGATGATACTCAATCTTGTGTAACCAAAGTTGATATTACCCAAAGTAAATAAATAATCGTTCATTTCTAAGAACAACACAACACCAATCATAAAAGAAAATTAGGATGAAAAATAAATTTCCTCTAGCAGCATATTATATAGGTATTTCAGTATTGCTTACAAGTTGTCAGGTAAAATTACCTTCAAAAAAAACACCGGAACCTGAGCTTTACGGTCAGATAGATAACTCTCCTGTGATTAACGGCTTTTCCAAAAAATCGGTTCCGTGGATTGTGATTTCCGACAGGTCAAGAAATACGGCATATCTGGACAAAAGTGATGAAAAATCATACAAAGAAGTAAAGTTTCTGGAGCCGCTTATGGTCTTAAAGCATAGAGACGGAATGGTAAAGGTGGCGGAATATGTTCCGGATGCCTTAATGAAAAAAGTTTCATCAAAATCCATCAAAACCTATGGCTGGATCCCGGAATCTGAATTGCTATTATGGAGCAACTCTTTAAAAAGCGAAAAAACGGGTTATCCTGTGAGAGTTGCCGTTGTGCCGAGCAACAGTGATGTGATAAGAAGTGCTGAAAGGTACTATAAAAATGATTCCATTATGGTTTTCAACTCACCTAGTTTGATTGAGCAGGCGAATGTGAAAATTCCAAACGGGCAAATGGTGTATGTTTACAAGCAGGCAGAAAATAATAAAAGATTTTTAGTAGGAAAGAAGCCTTCTATCGACATAGATAGTATAAACCAAGGATTGTACGGATGGGTAAGCTCTAATGTGATTTCAGCTTGGGGCGAGAGATCGGCCCTTAAAATGAAAAACCCTACAGGAATTACAGAAACAACTTTGGGGATTCACGAAGGATCTCCCGGAGGATCCAATGTAGAGAACAGAACGGCGATTTTGCTTACGGATGTAAACAAAAGAACTCCGCTGGAAAATATTTTCCCTGTTAATCTGGCTTTAGATACTGCTCCGACTCCGGATTCCAAAACAAAATATTTCACTAATATTTTAGATTACAGTAAGAACTACGTTTTCAATGTATTGGGAGAGCGTATAATTTTTGACCGGTATAGAGAAATTACTGAAAGAAATAAAAGAATAAATATTGTTTTTGCGCTGGATATAAGTGCTTCCAATGCTCCTTATGCTCCGATTGTAAAATCTTTACTGCAAGATTTACAGCTTAGATTTGAAAAACCTTCTTATTTTAATTCTGTGAAGTATGGTGCCGTTTTGTATAAAAACAATACCTGTGGAGATAATGTTGCAGCCTCAAGCCTGAGCAGCGATTATAGCAAGATAACTTCATTTATTGATCAGAAAAGTAATGAAATGAACTGTCCGAGCACCAGCAGTTACCAGCCGGTAAATGAAGGCCTTATGGCGGCAGGTCGTCTTCTTGCAGACCGTCCCGATGAAACCAATATTATTATTACAATCGGAACCTCATCCAATCAGGGAGGGAATATGTATGGGGTAATTAATTCTATTACCCAGGCACAGGCAAGATTGATTATGTTCCAGACCAGCGCAAGATCATCAGATACTTACAACGATTTTGTGTTAATGTCTGAAAATGTGGTAACCAATACAGCTAAAAACATAGCAGAACTTAAGAAGCAAAACATTATTAACCAAAGTGATGTACTGACTAAGAATAATTTTAGCCTGGTGGAAAGTGAAACAGGTTTCTTTTCACTAGATTATCCGAAGCAGAGTATGTCTCAAGGATTTGTTATTTTTCCTAAAAAAGGGGATATTGCAACTCCTGGATACTTAAAAAAAGCAGTGGATAGTTTGATTGCTCAGGTGACTTTAGATAATGAAACTATAGATAAATCACTTAATGATCACTTCCATTCGTCCGTAGGAGCCGGAAGAACAGATGTAGATGCGAAATACAAATATTTGTATCCGGGATTAACGAATCCTGTTTCTGCAGGTATTGCAGCGCAACTGGTTAATTATGGGAATCCGTTCTTAGTGAAAGGATATATCCCTTCAGAATTGAAAGAATTCAGACAGGGAATGGAGAAAGGGATTTTGATTTCTGAAGCAGAATATGATAATTTAAAGGCTTTCTACACAGAGGTTTATCAGAAAACAAATGCTGAAAGAACAGATTTTAATCAGTCAAAAGCGATCAATGAATATATCAGGCTGTTGAAAAAATATAATCCTACCATTAAGTTTCTGGATAAATCAGATTTATATGAAAAACCGATGTCCTATGCAGTAGGAGTAAGTACGGGCTTTGATAATTCCGAAGAAGAAATAATGTCAAAATATAAACTGAAAGCTTGGAAAAAATCCAAAATTATCGTCAATGAATCGGTAAGAACTTATTTTAAATATTATAAGGATTTAGCTGAAAGAATGCTGACTTACAGAAATAATCCGGCAGTGAAAATTCAGCAGAACGGACAGACCTTCTACTGGCTTAATGAATACTTTATGCCAACCATGCTTCCGGTAGAAGCACCTGAGTACACTAAACATTAAAAAAATAAAATAGGAAAAAGACTGCCATCGAGCAGTCTTTTTTTACGTCTAACTTATCTGGAAACAAATACTTGTCGTAGAAATACGACACAAAATAGTAGAACTACTACAAAAAATGAAAAAAGAAGATAAATATTTTTAGGATCAAAAATGCCGTTTTATATTTGTTTTACAATCACAGAGTTACAAAATATTATTAACGATTAAAATTTATTATCATGGCACTAAATTCAAGAGGAATTTTAAAATTCAACGGAGGAGAAGGACAAAAATTATTAAAGCTGAACTACAGCGTATCCAGATCAACAGATGTATCGGGAAGAGTAGCTTCAGATCCTTCTAACGCAATTATTAAGCTTACAGTAGAAGCAACAGAAAAATCTGATATTCTTGAAAGCTTACTGAACGGAAAATACAAGCCTACAACCGGAGAAATTACATTCAACAAATCTCACGAAGAAGGAACACTAATTACTTTAAATTGGGAAAACGGATACGTAATTCAGCACGAAGTAGACTTTGACGCCGTAGATGAAAATTCTATGTACATCAGTTTCGTAGTAAGTGCAGAGAAGATCAACTATGGTAATTCTGCTTATGAAGGACTTTGGCCATCAGCTTAAGCATATAGAACCAGCATTCACAAAGTAAAGACTGTCCGTATAAAGACGGTCTTTTTTGCCTGAACCCATCTTGGTTAAAGCTTTTTTAATATGATAAAATGCTTTAATGGAAACCTTAGTTTGGATATTTTTTTTATCTTTAACTTACCACAATCACAAAATTATGTCAACTACATCTGAAAATACGCAAGAAGCGTATTTCCGTCCTACTCAAAATGCGGATGGAGTATCGGGTAATCATCATTCGGGAATCAACCGTTTGGTGAAATTATCTTTGGTTATCGAAGGTCAGGTCATTAAATACTATAAATATTTTAAGCTAACACAAAGTGCAGTTCGTCATCATGAGTTTGCTCTTACATTAGCTCACGATACTTTTGGTAACCGTCAATCTCATGCTTTGGAAGATGCCAACAAGCTTTTAGGAAAACGTCTTACAGCTGTTATTTCATATAAAGATATTGAAAATAGCCCTGAAAGAACTTTTGTAGGAGTTATTACAGGAGTGGGATTCAGTCAGGAAAAGATGAGCTTGGGAAATATTGTTTTAACAGGACATAGCCCAACTATTTTACTGGATGGCGCTCCTCACATTCAGAGTTTTGGAGGAAATCAGCCTGTCAATATGGGAATCATTGCAGATAATGTGATTAAACAAGGCCTTGATAAAAGCAGGTTCGACGTAAGAATTGACACCAATGACTATTCACAGATTGTCTACAGCAGCCAATATAATGAAACGCATTACAATTATCTGGCGAGAATGGCAGAAGCATATGGTGAACAATTTTATTATGACGGAGAAGTTCTTCATTTCGGGAAGCTTCCTCCACAAAATAAGCCGATAAAATTGCTGTACGGAAGTAATGCTGATCATATTAAAGTAGAACTAAAAGCAGTTCATATCAAACCTGAATTCTATGGGTATAACAGTAGCCGCCACGAAAAGCTTACTTCAGGAACTACCCCAATAACCCATACCAGTGATCTTGCAAAAATAGCATATGGACATAATGATGCAATTTACAAAACTCCTGCGCTACAGATAGCTCCTATTAAAGCATCTACTCATCTTGATGTGGAACATTCCCAGAGAAGTACTTCGGGGAGCGAGGCTGTTAATGTATTTTCTTTGTCAGGTTCCACTACCGTTCCTTTTCTTCATCCGGGATGTATTGTAGATGTCCAAATGAGAAAGCCTGACACAAATGAAACGGCTTACTTTACCAAAATAATGATTACCGAAACAGTTCATGAAATTGATACGATTGGTCGTTATACAGGAAGTTTTGCGGGAATTGCTTCAGATACGGGCTTTTTACCGAAACCTGAGTTTATGGTTCCCAAAGCAGAACCTCAGACGGCAACAGTCATTTCCAATGCAGATCCGGAAGGACAGGGAAGGGTTCAGGTAAGATTCGACTGGCAAACCAATGATACTACCCATTTTATCAGAATGATGAGCCCGGATGCAGGGGGAACCGATCGCATTACTCAAAACCGAGGATACGTGGCAATTCCCGAAGTTGGAGATCAGGTGATGGTCAATTTTGTGCACAATCATCCTGACAGACCCTTCGTCATGGGAGGAATGTTTCATGGTCAGGTTGGTCTTGGAGGAGGAGCTGACAATAGGGTAAAATCGATTCAGACGAGAAGCGGTCATAAAGTGATATTCACGGAAGACGAAAGCATTATCATTACAGACAAGTCGGGGAACGAAATTCATCTGGATACTACCGGAAGCAATATAACCATTACTGCCCCGGAAACTATGACATTGAACTGTAGGAATATGAATATCAATGTTGGCGAAAATATGACTACCAGTGTTGGAATGAATAAATCGGACACCATTATGGCCAATCATACTGAAAGTATTGGCTCCATGAAATATGTGACCACAGGTGCAGATTTCATGACTAATGTTGTCGGAAAAATGAGTCATTACGTAAAAGGTGATATGGAAGTCTATGGTGAAAAAGAACATAAATTAACCAGCCTTAAAGGAGTAGAGGTAAGCAGCCAAGGAAAGGTAGAGCATCATGCAGAAAAAGAAGTTCAGAACAATAGTGGCGAGAAATCTAAAAATCACTGATCATGAGCATCGAGTATTTTGTAGAAGGAAAAGTTATTACTCAGACGGGAGGAGATTATAAAACCTTTGCCAGAGAAGGTATTGTGCATAATAGTGCCATATCGGTTCAGCAAAAAGGAAAAGAATCAGGAGTAAGCTATAATGAAGCGCAAAAAATCAATCCCAATGACAAGCCCGTCAATACGATTGATGTCAGTTTAAACTTATTCTTTGATGGTACTCTCAATAATAAAACCAATACAGAAGCCGGATTATCAGGTAAAAAGAAATCCGGGAGTTACGCGAACGACTATTCGAATGTAGCTCGTGGTTATGATGCAATAGATCCCGATACAGAAAATCAGGTAGCGTGGTATATAGAAGGTATTGGAACTGTTGATGGAAAGTCTGACAATGATACATTGGGGCTTCCTATTAGAGGCGCAGGAATGGGAATCGATGAAAGAGGAATTAAAGCAAAAGTTACGAAAGGATGTATCAAAGGAGCTGAAGCTGTAAAAAATAAATTTAAAACCACACCGATTAATATTCTTAGGGTAAATGTATATGGATTCAGCAGGGGCGCAGCTGCAGCGCGTCATTTTGTACATGTAGCAACCAATCCTCCTGATACAACAAAAATGTTTGGGGGAGGTTTAAATGTTTTTCCACCTGATTTTTTTGAATTATCAGAACTTGAAAAAGAGCAAAATATAGAGCAAAGGTTTATTATAGAGAAGGATAAAGCAGATTCTCATCTTCTAAAATACGGGTATTTTGGTGCCTGTATTTTAAAATATGGATTATCAGTAAATCAGATTCAGTTTAATTTTGTTGGGTTGTATGATACTGTAGCTTCTTACGGAGCCAACCACAGGGGAAATTGGTTTGTAGCAAATGATTCTGTTCAATTGGGATTAAATGCGGTACAGCACGGAGCTTTTATTTTCCAGATAGCCTCAGATAATGAGTTTCGGGAAAACTTCAGTCTTACTAATATCAAAGATTCAGGAATTAAGGGATTACAAATTACCTTACCGGGAGTCCACTCGGATATCGGAGGAGGGTATGTGAATGGGGAAGAAGAAAATGTACTGATCTATGAACAGTACAATTCTGCTGAAAATTGTGAACGGTACAGAACTATTTTAATTGATGAAGGATGGTTTTATCCGGATGAAATTAAAATCAAAAAAATAGTTAAGCCGGGCAGACATGATGTTACTTACAAATACGAATTGTGGGGAACAAGAAGCTTATCTAATCATTATGATAAAATTCCGTTGAGTTATATGTTTGAATATTCTAAGCAGTTTGATGTGAAATACTCAGAAAGAAGAATAATAGAAAATAATATTAAGGATAATAATGTACTTGCTATTGCTTCACAATTGTTTAACTATATTAAAGCCTGTAATGACTTACGCAATGAGTATGTAAAGAAATCAAATGAAGGAGTAAATATTTCAGCTTCAGAATATATAAACAAGTCTGAAAATTATAACTATATGAGTTTTAATGTTAATGAAACCGATTTGAAAACAATACGAAATAAATATTTGCATTGGTCTGCTAATTTGGATACCTTCGGAATGGGACCAAGGATTTCAGGGGTGAAAAAAGTTTCAGAACGTAAAAGAACAATTTTAGATGGATAAACATAAAATTTTCATTTTTTTGTTGAGTGTATTTCAACTGATCAATTGCCAGGATATGAAAAAAGAAAAAATAATTCCTTCTTATAATGTTCAATTATCGCATTCCGATAATAAACATTCAGTAGGTCCTGTTGAAGATTCTATTATTACTTTGGAAGGTATCTCGGCTCATTTGCCATATGGTCATTCTTCAGGAAGTTGGGGGATGTCAGGAAAAGGTTTTACCGATCAGGGAGGAACACCTATTGGGGCAGACGTTATTTATTACTCAGACGCAGAAAATGCATTTTATCATTTAAAGGCCAGTTTTCCAAAAGAGAAAGTACAAGATTGGGTTCAAAGAGCGTATGCCATAGATGAGTCTAAATCTTCAGTTCCTCTGAAGCAATTCATCAACCGTAGAGATGAACCTGATTTTCATCAAAAATACAATGAATATCAAATAGCTTATAAGAGGTTTTCTGACCTGATTTTTGGTTTTGCACCAAAAGGAATGGTGGTTGTGTGGTTTGGTTACGGACCAACACAAATAGAGCTGGGGGAATATCAGGCAGAGCGCATCACCAATGAAGCAGACATAAAAAAATACAAAGAAAAATACCAGAGAATATACCATGTAGATCCTGAACTTTTTGAAGAACTTGCTAAAGAATACTATCTTCCTAATGAATCTCCGGAAAAATGGAAGCAATACAGAATCCGTTACAACTGGTATCCCAAAGTGACTTCTGCCAATAAAGGCTTTAAACTGTTTAGAATAGATACGGATTATTATAATGGAGAAAGAGAAACAATGCTTCGTCCCTGGGTAGAAAATCCGGCTGCTATGGAGCGTTCCGTTCCAAAAGAAATTGATTTTTATTGGGAAACGGGGAAAGGAGAAGCTTTTGAAGGACGCGCCTTCTTTAATTGGGAAACGGCCAATGAAGCATTTAAAAAATCCGGAGCCCAGCAACAATTAGAATTTAAAATAGCACCGGATAACAATAGTTTTGAGTTGTTACTTAATAATACACCTTTTAAAGCAGACAGCCTGCGTGTTTATAAAAGTGTATTGAAGTTCAAAGACTCTTATAAATAGTCAAATACAATTGAAAATTAAAATAAATAGCAGAATAAATTTATTGTATAAATAAACTTGTTTAATTTTGCTGTCAACACCAACCAATCACAAACACAAATTATTAATATAGAAAGAACATAATGGGAGTACTAGTAACCAATGAAACAGTAAAACAATTGTTTCATATTGCACAGTCTATAGCGAGAGAAAATTATAACGGAACTTATGGAGCGCCCCATATTTTGCAGGCGTTAATGCATAAAGATATCGGACTTAATGAATTTTTGAAAAGTATAGATAAAGATCCGGGATATTTCTACGAGTGGGCCGATGTAAGAATTGAAGATTATCCTAAAACCACACACCTTCCTGATGAGGTCGGTGAAGACGAATCGGTGGACAATATTGTGGAAGAAGCCGATGATGTCCGTTTAAAATTAGGATTAGACGAAATTACCCCAATCTGTATTCTCACAGCTATCGTAAAACCGCAGGTTGCATTTACTTTACAGCAACTTAAATCTTTACCTTTAAGAGAACACGAAATTTTCAATTTATACAGAAAAGATACCCCCTATGAAAGTTCGGAAAATGGAAATTTTTCCTCTATTTTTTCAAACGGATCAGAGTATTCGGATAATTCTTTTCCGTCTATTAAGAGCTATTGTGTAGACAGAACAGCTCAGGCGAGAAAAGGTGAACTGGAAAACATTATCGGAAGAGATAAAGAGCTCAGAATGCTGGTTGAGATTCTTTGCAGGAGAAGTAAGCCGAACGTAATTATTATCGGGGAGCCGGGAGTTGGAAAAACGGCCTTAGTAGAAGGTTTTGCCATCGAAATTACCAAAGGGAATGTTCCTGATATGTTGAAAAACGGAACCCTTTTGGAACTGGATACCGGAGCATTATTAGCCGGAACATCTTATAAAGGAGAGATTGAAGACCGTCTGAAAAAAGTAATCAATGAATGTAAAAAAATTGAAAAAGCCATTCTTTTCATTGACGAGATTCATACTCTTTTGGACCCAAAAGGAAGCATCGGAAACGTTGCGAATTTACTTAAACCGGAATTGGCAAGAGGTGAAATTACCGTAATCGGAGCCACAACTCAGGAAGAATATAGAAAAATTATCGAACCGGAACAGGCTTTCAACCGCCGTTTTGAAGTACTGACTGTCAACGAGCCTGATGAAAAGACATGCGTTAAAATGATTGACGTTTTGTTGGATGGTTATAAAAAGCACCACGGAATTGAGGTTGAAAAAAATGCACTTCCGGAATGTGTTCGTTTGGCAAAAAGATATGCAAAAGGGAAAAAACTACCCGATGCGGCAATTGATTTACTGGACAGAACCATGGCAGCCATCAAAATGCTTGACGAACTTTCAGAAAAAGAGCTGGAAAGCTGGAAAGTAAGATACGATGAAATTCTACAAGAAGAATTTTTTGATGAAAAAGATAAAGCAGACGAATTGATCTGGACCTATAATTTATTAAGGGATAAAATCAGTCCGATTCTTTGGGGGTCTTTGAGTGAGCAGCCTCAAATTGACAATTCGATGCCTGTTGAGCAAATCCAAAAGATCATTGAAGATACTTATACCGAACTTTTACAGCACGCATCCGTAAAAAGAGAAAAAGTAGACCGTCTTGAATTGGCAGCAGTAATGGCGGCTAAAACCAGTATTCCGATTGGAAAAATTCAGGCCCAGGAAAAAGAGAAACTCTTAAACATGGAATCTCTTTTGATGAACCGCGTTGTAGGACAGGATCATGCTTTAAAAATTCTTTCAGATGCCATTGTTGAAAACCGGAGCGGATTAAATAAACCGGGACAGCCAATTGGTTCATTCTTCCTTTTAGGTCCTACAGGTACTGGAAAAACGGAGTTGGCAAAATCTATGGCAGAACTGCTTTTCAATGACGAAAAGGCAATGGTTCGTTTCGATATGTCTGAATTTAAAGAAGAACATTCAGCAGCACTTTTATACGGTGCGCCTCCGGGATACGTTGGGTACGAAGAAGGAGGAATGCTGGTGAATAAGATCAGACAGCAGCCTTATACGGTAGTTTTGTTTGACGAAATAGAAAAAGCACATCATTCTGTTTTTGATGTATTCTTACAGATCATGGACGAAGGAAAAGTGCATGATAAGCTTGGTAAAGAAGGAGATTTCAGCAATGCTTTAATTTTATTTACTTCCAATATCGGAAGCGAGGAAATTGTGAAACAATTTGAAGAAGGTAAAATACCGGAATCCAATTCATTAATGCAGATTATGTCTAATTCGGGACGCTTCAGACCTGAGTTTTTGGCAAGAATTACCGAAATTATTCCTTTCGCACCGATTACAGAATCTATTGCCGAGAGAATCTTTAGAATTCAGTTAAAATCACTACATGCTTCATTAACGAGACTGGGAATGACATTGAAAATTTCTGATGAAGCTGTTAAAAATCTGGCTTTAGGAGGATTCAGCAGTAAATATGGAGCAAGACAGATCTCAGGAGTGATTAGGTCTCAGTTAGCAAGACCGATTTCCAAGATGATCGTGAGGGAAGAAGTAAAAACCGGGCAGACGATTCATGTCGACTGGAATAAGGAAGAGGAAAAACTAAACTGGAAGGTTGAATAATACTCTGAAATAGTAGATTTCAGGTTTTTAAGGTTAATTTGTTAGCAATGAAAATGAATTTCAAAAATATTTTTGCGGGTTTACTGCTTTTAGGATCTGTCGGCGTTGTGAACGGACAGTTCCTTTCTGCTTCAGATACCTCAGAAAATAGTGTGAAGAGGTACAAAAACATTATTAATGCCAATAAAGAAATTGTTGATTTTATAGAAAACTCTCTGGCACAGAAAGGACTCCCAAAGCATTTGAGGAATCTTGCGCTAATAGAATCGCATTTTAACAGAAACATCACATCCGGAGCCGGAGCAGTCGGAGTCTGGCAGTTTATGACAGCGCATGCCAATCAATACGGGCTTTCTGAGCAAAACCGGAATGATATCTATAAGAGTACGAAAACGGCTGTAATTTCCTTGTCAAAACTTTATAAAAAGTATAACAATTGGGTAACGGTAGTCGCAGCCTATAATTGTGGAGAAGGAAATATTGCAAAAGCGATGTCTGCGGCAGGATCTAATCAATATCATGTTTTTTATAAGTTCCTTCCTAACGAGACTATCAATCATGTTAACAAATATTTGAATGCTTGCTATGCTACCGATGAGTTGCAAAGTGTATTGACGGATTATAACAATGCGCGTCTCAACACAGTTTTCTTTGTAAATGGAGGAAGTGGAAAAAATATAGGATCTTTATCTGAAACCGAAATTAATGCAGGATTTAATCTGAATATCATTGCAGACGAACTCAAAATAGACGTCAATAAAATTCTTGCATGGAATCCCGGAATTGTAGACGAACTTCAAAGCAAAGGAGAAAGTACCTTGTATCTTCCTATGGATCTGATGCCCGACTTTCTTTTGCGGAAAAACAAGATATTATCCAGATCATTAAAAGAAGTTAAATAGGATTAATTTAATCTGTTAATCGGTGTTTTAAACTTTATTGTATCCTCTTGAAAAAATCATATAGTAAAACTACGACATCAAATCGTAGAATTACTACAAAATTTAAAAAAGACCTTTTGTAATTTTTTTATTGATGATTATGGTTCTATCTTTGAGATATCAAAATCACCAAATCACGAAATATTAACGATTAAAATTTACGGAACATGGCACTAAATTCAAGAGGAATTCTAAAATTCAACGGAGGAGAAGGTCAAAAATTATTAAAGCTGAACTACAGCGTATCCAGATCAACAGATGTATCGGGAAGAGTAGCTTCAGATCCTTCTAACGCAATTATTAAACTTACAGTAGAAGCAACGGAAAAATCTGATATTCTTGAAAGCTTACTGAACGGAAAATATAAGCCTACAAGCGGAGAAATTACATTCAACAAATCTCACGAAGAAGGAACACTTATTACTTTGAACTGGGAAAACGGATATGTAATTCAACATGAAGTAGATTTCGATGCGGTAGATGAAAATTCTATGTACATCAGTTTCGTAGTAAGTGCAGAGAAGATCAACTATGGTAATTCTGCTTATGAAGGACTTTGGCCATCAAGCTAAAAATCAACTAATTCACTTAAAAAAATTAAACTGAAACAGGATAGTCTGCCAAACCATGCGGATTATTCTGTTTTTCATGCTATAAAGATGTTTCAGATTTGCAAAAAATATTTGCCATCTTTTAATGATCCAATTCATAAATAATCTGTTTGGTGTGATATATGCTTTGGAAAATCACATAGGAATAGAATTCAAAAAATAATCAAATAAAACACAAGATATTATGTTTCAGGATAGTAAAACAGCTAAAGCACAACATAATGTTGTAAAGCAGGAGAAATTTTTGGATGGAGCTGAAAAGAATTTACAGAAAGGCAAAGACAATGTAGTGGAAAAAATTGATTCGAAAATGAATACCAAAACTATAATGAATCAGGCCTCGACTCCAGGTATTTCGTCGATGAATGATCAAAAGGTTTGGGCTCAGCAACCTACTTCTAAAATCCACAATGCAGCCGCTATCCCGACAAGCGAGATCTTAGGAATTAACCGCGTAGTGAAACTTGATATTGTGATAGAAGGAAAGGAGATACAGCATTTCAAGCATTTTAAATTAACACAAAGCGCAGTTAAGCACCATGAGTTTTCGCTTACCTTATCTTACGATACCTTAGGAAGCGCAGAGAACCATAATCTGGAAGAAACTCAAAATTTCTTGGGCAAAAGAATTACGGTCGTTTTCAAATATAAAGATGTCATAGAAGGCCCTGAACGTACCTTTGTCGGAGTTATTACCGAAGTAGGATTCAGTCAGGAGAGAGGAAGCCTTGGAGATATTGTTCTTACGGGGTATAGCCCTACCATTCTTTTAGATGTAGCTCCTAATATTCAAAGTTTTGGTGGAGCTCAGGAAGTAAGTCTCAACAGTATTGCCGATCAGGTTATCAAAGAAGGTCTCGGACAAAATAAATATGATTACAGGGTAGATTCCAAATATGGAAATGTTCCCTACAGCTCTCAATATGAAGAGACACATTATAATTACTTAGCCAGAATAGCTGAAGCCTATGGAGAACAGTTCTTTTATGATGGAGAAGTACTACATTTCGGAAAGCTTCCTCCTCAGGAAAAACCTGTGAAACTTACTTACGGAAGCAGCGTGAATGATGTTAAGATTAAAATGAAAGCGCAGCATGTTAATCCTACTTTTTATGGATATAACAGCAGCAAGAACGAAAAGCTTAGCACCGGAAAGTCTACTATTCAGCATACTTCTGACATTGCAAAACGTGCTTATGAAATCTCTGAAAAAACTTTTCAGACACCTTCATTAAGAGTGGCTCCCATCAAAGCCGTATCTTTTATGGATATTGATGCATCACAGAAAGGAACAGCGGGAAGCAAGGCATCAGAAGTTTTTGTTACGATGGGAACTACGACTGTTCCGTTTCTATATCCGGGATGTATTGCAGATATTGAGATGCGTAAAACAGATACCAATGATACCTCATACTTTACCAAACTGATGATTACAAATGTTATTCATGAAGTGGATGCAAGAGGTTATTATGACGGACATTTCGAAGCTATTGCTGCAGATACAGGATTTATTCCGCGTCCTGAATTTGAGTTTCCTAAAGCAGAACCCCAGTTTGCAAAAGTGATTTCCAATACAGATCCATTAAATCAGGGAAGGGTAAAGGTGCAATTTGACTGGCAAAATGGGAATTCAACCACGGAATTCATCCGGGTCATGTCTCCCGATGCAGGAAGCAGCGATAAAGTCAATAAAAACCGAGGGTTTATGTCTGTTCCCGAAGTAGGAGATCAGGTTATTGTGAACTTTGTTCATCAGCATCCTGATCGTCCGTTTGTGATGGGAGGAATGTTCCATGGAGGAATTGGTGCAGGTGGTGGTGCCGGAAATAATATCATGAGCCTAAGTAGTAAAAGTGGACATATTATTAGGTTTAATGATGCTGGTGGAATGGAAATCAGAGACCGAAACGGCAATCATGTGACATTAAGTGGGGACGGTAACATTAATACTTATGTAAGTAATGACAGTACCGAAGACATAGGAAACAACCATACAATAAATGTTGCTACAAAAAGTACCATTGATGTAAGTAAGGGAAATTCGATTTTCACGATGGATAATGCCGGGAATGTAAGCATTAAAAGTAATACGGAAATAAAATTTGAGACAGGAAGCAGCTCAATTACAATGGATAAAAGTGGAAATATTACAATAAAAGGAGTTAATATTACAATTGAGGGAACCAATACTAAAATTATCGGAAGTTCACTTGCACAAATCGGTAAAAAAGGGGCGGAAACGGGAGTATCTGTTGATAGTAATGTAACAATTAAAGGAGGAAATATTATCGAAAACTAAGTATGAAGTCCAATTTATATAAAATTCAGTTAAAAGAAAAGGATAGTATTTCTGATGTTGCAACAGATTTAGGGATAGATGTCAAAGTTTTAATTGATTTTCATAATTCCAATTCGCAACCACATGAATGGATTAGGAAAGATTTAACGATAGCACCATGGGTAAAAGAGTTAATTATTCCTGATACTGCTGAAAATCTAAGGAAAATAAAAAATCTAAGAGAATCTAAGGATGTTGTTCAGCTGGTTCAAACAGAAGTCAAAGCAAGGTATAAGATTGTACAAAAAATCGATATGCAGATTTCGGGAAGCAGTATGATTGACTCAGAGACTGAAATAATTTGGAATCATAGTAAAACAAAAAAAGAAAATGTTTTTTATAGTGATATCAAGCAGGAATCGCACCAGATAAAGTACATTAAATCGATTTACCGGCAGTTTGCAGAATATATGCAAAAGCTTAACAAACCTCTGGAGCATCTTATATTAGAGCTTTTTGACGAAGGTAAGGTTAAAGCGCTCTCCAATCAGAATGAAGTAAAGGAAATATGGAGTAGTTTAAAGAAAGAATTAAAGCCGGAAATGGGGAATACTCCTGAAGAAAAAAACATGATTGAAGGAGGAGATAAAGATTTTAGCAATACCTTACCATTGATCAATAATAACGTTCTTTACAAGCTGTTTTTTAATGATTTATTTTATCAGTATTCAGAATTAGATATTTTTGTGGACCTAGAACAACAAGAATATATTTCGCAAATCTTTGCTGCAGAAAAAGTTATGCTCTCTAAAAAACGAAAGGTGAAGAAAGAAGGTGACTTGGTAAGAATAAAATTGTATTATGAATCTGATCCTAAGAAAAATGGACGTTTAAAGGAAATTTATAACACCAAGTTAAAAGACTTTTTGCAAGAAGATTATAGCTATTCACTCACTTGGTCTATAGAATATCTTTTTGAAATTCGGCAGGGGAAAATGCTTTCATGTCATTCTAAAATTAAAGAGCAGGCGAGTAGTAAATACTGTCACTTAACAGAACATACGATAGAGTTGATTTAAGAATTAAAGCAATGAGTAAATTATATGTACCTGATGGAGCATGGTTAGTCTGCTCTGACGGAATGAAGAAACAACAGATAAAAGTTACAAGCCAAAGTACCGTAACTATTGCCGGCGGTTATTTAAAAGCAACGGTAGATGACAGACCGGGAGGAAACTTTATGTGTGCCAAGATGGTGATTGCCGGTGCCGTTGTTGGGGCTTTATTAGGCGCAGCATTAGTTGTAGGTTCTGTACTGTCTGGAGGGGCGTTGGCAGTGGCAGCCTGCGCTGCAGCTGGAGCAGCGGCTGGAGCCGGAGTATCTTTAATACCGTCTATTTGTGGTATGCTATTGCAAAATTGGACTCCTTTTGATTCGAATGTATTAACAGCTGGAAAACATCCATTGTTAGAAAACTCGATGATACCTTGTCGCTTAGGAGGAAATGTAATGATTTTATATTCTGAAAAAGCGGCTGATGAGTTTACAGATAAAGTGGTGGCAGAAACTGTATTAACAGTGGGGGCTGTAGTTTGTGCATCCTATTTGTTATCTGCATTGGCTCTTTCCGTTGGTGCTGCAGGAAGCTCTTTATTGGCAACGTATGCAGAATATGGAATGGCATCAACGATAATGCAGGGATTGGGAATGGGGACTGTTTTTGCTGCATCTTACGGAGTTAATGCTGTTTACGATGAAGTAAAAGATGTGACAGGTTTTGAAAACTATGTAACAGGGCAGGCTTATGATCTTGACAAAAAACCGCAGAATGAACTTATGGGCGAAGTTACCGATAAAAAATATGGTGCTGCTACAGATGCATTAGGATCGGGTAAAGAGATTTCACAATCGCAAACCTCAGGATATCAGAGTACTACAGTTAATCAGTCCACAATATCTCAAAATAGAGTGTTTATTGCTGATAATTCGGGGAATGTTACTCCGCCTGGAACAACAGCCACAAGTACTACCATATCCGCCAATAATCGTTTGCCTAATTCAAGTGTAGGTAATACACAAGTACATGTCAATGCTTCAAGTACAAATGTTAGAATCACTCCTAATACCACAACGGCAACATCAACAAGCATGAGTTCAGTATATGGAACTCAATATAACAACTCTTTGAGAAGTAATGTTGCTACCGGAGTTAAGACAACTGCGGGTGGTGCGCTTAAGGGATTAGGAATTAATTTTGCCATAGATCTTTTTAGAGCCACTTCAAATTGGGCTTTAGCATCTCAGATTGCTGAGCTAAACACCGCTATGCAAAATGAAGAAGCAGCTGCAAGAGCAAAAATAAATGTTTTGGCAGGAAAAGATTAATGATTATCAAATATAAAGTTTCAAAAAATTAATGAGAAATATAATATTCACTATAATTCTTTTGTTTCCCTTAGTGCTTACCTTTATTATACTTGGAAGAGTTATTAGGATTGATTCGAATCTTAAATTAATGAGAGAGAATCCCATTGTTAAAAATCATCAACAGGAAAAAGTAATTATTGATAAGCATTCCAGTAAAAGAAGAGTCTATTTTTATGTTACAAGCGATACAAAAACATTAAAATACGAAAGAGATTACAGAGGATTCATATCTGATTGGGCTTTTTTTAATGACAAACAATTAGAAAATAGTGATACTATTTCATTTTATACAGACCCCAATCAAAAAATAGCAGAAAAAGAGAGTATTCCTTTTTTTAGTATCAATAATGAAAAAAAGAATTTTTCTTATTTTTTTGATATTTTTCAATATGTAAAAGACAAGAATTTCTTTTTACTACTTATTATTTTCCTTATATATGCATTTGTTGGAGGTGGTGGAATTGATCGCTTCGGAGGCATTACGCAATATAAAACAATAGGTATTTTATTTTCTCTAGATATAGTATTTTTTTTACTATTACTGTTTTTGTAACCCAGCCTAATTACTTCTTATTATTTTTATGAAAAAAGTATTGCAAATTATTATTTTAATTATTGGCTTATTGTTAGTAGGAGCCATTGTGAAATATAAACTATTCACTGATAATGATAACAAATTTTACAAAGATGGCTGGACTGCCTATGAAAATAACCAATATGACTTAACAATTTTTTATCTAAGCCATGTAGACAAAAACAAATTTCCGGATATAGTAGCTCCCTTAGGCTTTTCGTATTTGCAAAAACAGGATTTTGGAAATGCTATCACCAGCCTACAGGAGGCATATGATAAAAAAATAGGAGAAAAAGAGGGATATTATGATAAAATATCCAATTCACTTGGTATATGTTATATGCAGAAAGGAGATCTGGATAAATCAAGATTTTTTTTACAACAAGCAGAAAAATTAGGAAATCCTGATAGTAAAAGAAATCTCAAAATTTTAGACTCTTTACAGCAAAATACCAAATAAAAAGATCCTCTGTTAACTTCAAAGCTCTGCTTAAAAAATTAAAAAGACCTCTTTTGAGGTCTTTTTTTAGTTGTTAAATTAAGGTTCTTTTATTGCGAGGACGTAAAGCAAAAACACTTTTTTCTTATCTTTGTTTTTTATGGAAAATATGGACGCAACTCAGGATAAAAGGTTATTTCTTATCGATGCTTATGCAATGATTTTTAGAGGATATTATGCATTGATCAGAAATCCTAGACTTACAAGCAAAGGGCTGGATACCTCTGCCATTTTCGGTTTTACAAACTCTTTGATAGAACTGATCCGAAGAGAGAAACCGACTCACTTGGCGGTGGTTTTTGACGTTGGACAGGCAAGTGTGAGAACAGACGATTTCTCTGAGTATAAAGCCAACCGAAGTGAAACTCCTGAAGCTATTAAGATTGCCGTTCCCTATATCCATAAAATTTTGGAAGCCATGCATATTCCTATTCTGGGAGTGGAAGGATATGAGGCGGATGATGTTATCGGGACCATTGCCTGCAAAGCAGAAAAAGAAGGGTATACGACTTTTATGGTGACTCCGGATAAAGATTTTGCACAATTGGTTACCGATAAAATTAAAATTTATAAGCCGGGTTTAAAAGGAGGAGATATTGAAATACTAGGCGTAGAAGAAGTCAAGGCAAAATATGAAATCGAAGACCCGAAGCAGGTGATTGATTTCCTGGCAATGATGGGAGATGCTGTGGATAATATTCCGGGGCTGGAAGGGGTTGGTGAAAAAACGGCCATGAAATTCCTAAAAGAATTCGGAAGCATTGAAAATCTGTTAGCCAATACAGACCAATTAAAAGGAAAACTAAAAGAAAAAGTAGAAGCTTCGGCAGAACGTGGAATTTTATCAAAAAAATTAGCCACTATAATCTGTGATGCCCCTATCGAATTCCATCAGGAACAATACGATCTGGAAACTCCGGATTTTGAAAAAGTAAAAGAAGTTTTTGATGAAATAGAATTCAGAAGATTGTATGAAAATCTTTACCGTGCTTTTGCTCCTGCAACGGTTACAACGACTGTTGTTGCTGAGGTTGAAGTGACGGTAACGGAAACTACTCCTCAACAAAAAGTAGCGCAGGCAGTAGGCCAATTAGACTTATTTGCAACATATGAAGAATTAGAGCAGGCGACTTCCACAAAATCAACGATTGAGCAGAATGACCATCTTTATCAATTTGTGGATAATCCCAAAGCGCAAAAGATCTTAGTTGATAATTTATTAAAACAGCAAGTGGTATGTTTTGATACCGAAACTACATCTTTAAATGAATTGGAAGCCGAATTGGTGGGAATGAGCTTCTCCTATAAAAAAGGGTTGGCATATTACATTCCTTTGTCGGAAGATCAGGGAGAAGTTTTACAGACGTTGGAAATTTTCAGACCTTTCTTTGAAAAAGAAGATTTGTTAAAAGTAGCCCACAATTTAAAATTCGATTATAAAATCCTTAAACAGTACAATATTACCGTAAAGGGAGCAATGTTCGATACTATGATTGCCCATTACCTTTTAAGCCCGGACGGAAGACACGGTATGGATTATCTTTCGGAAGTATATCTGAATTATAAACCGGTTTCCATAGAAACGATTATTGGTAAAAAAGGGAAAAATCAGGGTAATTTCAGAGATGCGGATCTGAGAACTCAGACCGATTACGCAGCGGAAGATGCGGATATAACTTTCCAACTGTACGAATTGTTTGCACCTCAATTAAAAAAAGAAAATTTAGAAGACTTATTCTTCAGTATAGAAATGCCGCTCATGGAAGTGCTGGCAAAAATGGAACTGGCGGGGATCTCTCTGGATGAAAAATGGCTGGCTCAGGAAAGTATTGATTTGGAGAATGATTTAAAACAATTGGAATCAAAAATATTTGAACTTTCCGGAGAAGAATTTAATATGAATTCACCGAGACAGCTGGGAGACATTTTATTTGAAAAAATGCAGCTTGATCCGAAAGCAAAAAAAACAAAAACAGGTCAGTATGCAACGTCTGAGGATGTTCTTCAGAAACTGGCTTCGAAACATGAAATTATCAAGCATATTCTGGAGTATAGAACGTATCAGAAATTAAAATCGACTTATGTGGATGCATTGCCGTCACAGATTGAAAAAACGGATAACCGCGTTCATACTAATTTTTCACAGACTACAGCGGCAACAGGTCGTTTGGCGAGTGTAAATCCGAATTTGCAGAACATTCCGATCCGGACATTAAGAGGACAGCAAATTCGTGGAGCCTTTGTTTCAGGTGAAGGGAAAAAGATTATTTCTGCCGATTATTCACAGATTGAATTACGTTTGATTGCGGAAATTTCAGGAGAAGATAATATGATCAAAGCGTTTCAGAATGGTGAAGATATTCACGCTTCTACAGCAGCGAAATTATTTAAAATTCCGTTGGAAGAAGTTTCAAAGACGCAGAGAAGCCAAGCAAAAACGGTAAACTTTGGGATCATTTACGGGCAGGGTGCTTTTGCATTGGCTGAACAGACCGGCTTATCCAGAACGGAAGCCAAACAGATGATCGAAGCTTATTTCGAGACCTATCCTAAGCTGAAACAATATATGGCTGAACAGGTAAGCAAAGCCAGGGAAAGAGGCTATGTAGAGACTATTTTAGGAAGAAAGCGCCATTTAAAGGATATTAATTCCAATAATTTTGTTGTTCGTGGTCATGCGGAAAGAAATGCTGTGAATGCTCCGGTTCAGGGAAGTGCAGCAGATGTGGTGAAAATGGCGATGATCAAAATTCAGAAAGAGCTGGAAAAAGAAAAACTTGAAACCAAAATGTTGCTTCAGGTGCATGACGAATTGGTGTTTGAAGCGCCAATTGAAGAAATTGAAGTCGCTACCAATATCATTAAAATGGAAATGGAAAGTGCCATAGAAACACAGGTTCCTTTACTGGTGGAAATTGGAGTAGGGAATAACTGGCTGGAAGCGCATTAATTTATTTTAAAAACATATAAAAATCCCTGAAATTATTCATTCAGGGATTTTTTATTGGAAAGGGTTAATCAATATCAATACTATGTCGTAGGATAAGGAATTGCCTTATCTTTTTCTATAGGATTATAATATTGCCTGATCATATTTTGAAGATGTTTCTTTTTTTGATCAAGCTGATCTTGAGTCGTTATCTTTTCTCCTGAAATAATGACAGTTCCGCCACTTTTTAAGCTGTTACTCATTTCTTTTACAGGATCAGCGTAATAGTCAAGTTTTACCTTATGGTATTGTTTAAGGCTTACTGGAATAGGCTTATTGCCATAATGAGTTTCTAGGAAGTCAAGCGTAGAATACGTTTCCGGAATATTGATGTTTTTTATAAGTTTATACCTAAAATCATTATTTCCATCCGAAAGCTCAAAGATAAGTCCGGGTAATCCTTTAAACTTATAAGGTCCTTCCTGAAAAGGAATTTCTGTGGAAAACCATGCCGTCCATTCTCTTCCTCCAAAATCTGTTGTCGCTTTCTGCAGAGTGTATTGATCTGCTTTTTTTGTTTCAGTACCGATTTTCCAGTTCATTTTATCGGTTGAGTTGATGACAAAATAATCGTACATATTGTCATGGAAAGACTGGTTGTCGAATGAATTGGATTTTCGGAGAATTAACTGATCGCTCAATGTATTGGCTTGCCAGGTTTGTCCGGTTTTCTTACTGATAGAATCCATTTCAAGAAATCTGTAATCGTAGAATTTTACAAAATCCTTATCAATGTCTAGAACCATATTCATTTTTTTCTCCTTACCATCGAGAACTATTCCCAATTCATAAATAAATCTTTTAGTTTGAGAAAATACAGTGGTAAAGAGCAGTAAAAGAAGTACTGCTAACGCTTTTTTCATATATGTTATTTTGGTGCTGTGATTAATACTCGAATTCTATTCCGCCAAGATAGGTCAAAGAAAAATAATCGTTTTCTATGGATGTAGGCTTAGGAATTTGTCCCTGGCTTACAAAGACTAAAGCATTGATGTCAAACTTAAGATTCATTTCATTGATTTTTTGAACCAATATTGGAAGCCATTCTTCTGCAAAAGAGAAGTCTGCAAATTTTTCAAAAAGCCCCATATTAGAATCATCGAAACCGTATTCTATTAAATCCTGATCAAACCAGATGGTGTTTTGGGATTCTGCAAACTTTGAAACGAAAATGTCATCAGAATCCTCTTCCAGATAAAAGCTTTCATCCTCTTCTACAAAATTGTAAAAATCGTCCTCGCTATTGAAATTTCCTACCCAAAAATCTAAAACCTCTTTATTCATTGTATTATATTCAAGATTCAAAGGTAAGACAATAGTTTTTGTATTCAAAGGTTTTAAAGGTCAGGAATAAAGTGATTTAATTATAAAACATCATTTTCAGAATATACTTTAGAAATAATATCTTCGGGTGAAGAGTTTTCAAACAAAAATTTCTGCTTTTTTATCCGGAAGCTTTTAGTTTCTGAAGGCATTTCTTCTTCCATGGTATTAGTTACTTCCTGGATAAATTTCCCTTTTAAAGGCTCATAGTATAATGACTGATGGCTTCCGGCTCCTGCGTTATACGTTTCAATATAAGTTAAAACCAAATCACGATTTAAATATTTGAAATTAAAGAAAAGATTCCCATAAGGAGCAGGATTGTATAGATTTACTGATAAAATTCCTTTTTCAATGGAGATATCTTCCGGATCATATTTCTTATAGCCAGCTTCATTGTACTCGGCAGGAAGTAAGTTTGGTGAAATTTTATCAAGCCGGAAACTATGATCTTTATTTTTTAAAAGGACAATTACTGTACGTGAGGAAAGAGTATCAGATTTTTGTCTAAGAACAATAACATTATCTGGCAATCCGTCACCATTAATGTCGCCTTCTGTTTCATACTGAATTTCAAATTTTTTCGGAATAATATCTGAAACACGCCCTTCGGTAATGGGAAAGTCAGGATTTTTATTTTCGGATTTATTTTCACTAACAGTATTATTAACAGTTGGGTCTGAAAATCGCTCTTTCTTATTAATGTGATGTTGTTGATCAGTATTTTTGGTGCATGAATAAGTGAAAATAATAATGAGTAATAAAGCTGTTTTTTTGATGTTTTTCATTTGTGTTTTTGTATTTATAATAATACTCGTTTCCCTTGTTCACTTTCCCTGATCGTCTTCTCCAATCTCGATAACCTTGTTTTCTCCTGTTTAGCACTTGTAATCCAATGCAACATCACTTTTTTATAAGACGGTGCTTGATTATTGAAAAATTCCCATGCCTTTTTATTGGCTTTAAACTGCTTTTCATAGTCGGGGTAGAGAGTTGCCAATTCCTTTTCGTGAGAATAAATGGCGGATCTTTCGGGTTTTCGCAATTCAAAAGCTTTCAGCCCTTGCGGAGTCATTAATCCGGCTTTTGTAAGGTCTTCAATTTTTTTAATATTGATAGCACTCCAAATGCTTGTAGGTTTTCGGGGCGTGAAACGGATGCTGTAGCTTTCCTCATCAATGGATTTTCTCACACCGTCAATCCATCCAAAGCATAATGCCTGATCTACAGATTCGGACCAGGTCATGGAAGGCTTTTTTGTTCCGAGCTTGTAGAACCCAACGAGAAGCTCCTTTTCGTTTTGATGATTTTTTTCCAGCCAGTTTCGGAAATCCTGTGGTGTGGGGAAGAATGTTGCTGACATTTTAAAAGGTTATTGAATTTTCTTTTATATTCATAGTTAAAGATCATAAGATCTTCTGCTTTTACCATTTAATACTTCCTCTAACATGGAAATTTCATCTGGTCTTAGTTTTTGCAGGGTTACTTTTCTGCTTCGGTTCATCAAATGACGAGGATAATAAACAAACTGAATGCTGTCATGATTAATTTTATATTCTCTGAGAAGAGTAGGCTTTTTAGTATGACTTACATCAGATCTAGAGAATAACAAATTAGTGATTCGTTTGGGGATAAACCCATAAGCCTTTACAAATAGAAAAATAGAATTATCATTAATAAGCACATCAAAAGTATTAAATTCTAAATTCCAATTCAGCGGACCTTTATCTGTTACGGTTGTTCCATAAATATTTTTCAGTTCTCTGGAGTCTGGAAGTTTACAACTTGTTAAAATCTTCTGCTTTTCGATGGAAAAATAAATACCCAAAGCAATGGGAAATAAGATCAGGGCTGCAATGAAAAAAGGAAATAGGGTATCAGTCATTTTAAAAGTTGAAAAGTGATATATCCAAATTTAAAACATTTATGTAAGTGATGGAGAATACCAAATAAAATTTTAACATTTCACAATCACAACAATAGATGTAATATTCAGTAATTTTTCAGAGGTTCTTTTTTGATTCCTTACATTTGTAAACATTCTTCTTTTTAAGAATGAAAATGAGCTTATTTATGACCGACAGAAGATACAGAGAAACTATTCATACAGACTTCAACAATTACGAATATACAACAATTTCCAATGACGAAAATAAGGTAAGAATTTACACATTAAAGAATGGGCTAAAAGTTTTTTTGGCTCAGAATTTTGATGCCCCAAGAATTCAGACTTATGTTCCGGTGAGAACGGGAAGTAATAATGATCCTTCTGATAATACGGGATTAGCGCATTACCTTGAGCATATGATGTTTAAAGGAACTTCAAAAATCGGAACTCAGAACTGGGAAAAGGAAAGTAAATTATTAGATCAGATATCAGATTTGTACGAGCAGCATAAAGCTGAACCTGATCCTGAGAAAAAGAAAGAAATCTATAAAAAAATAGACGAAATTTCCCAGGAAGCCAGTCAGTATGCGATTGCCAATGAATATGATAAGGCAATCTCTTCATTAGGAGCTACAGGAACGAATGCACATACATGGTTTGATGAAACGGTGTACAAAAACAATATTCCCAATAATGAGCTTGAAAAATGGCTTAAAGTTGAAAAAGAACGGTTTTCAGAAATAGTTTTAAGGCTTTTTCATACTGAACTGGAATCTGTTTATGAAGAATTCAACCGTGCACAGGATAATGATTCAAGATTAGTGAATTATGAACTGATGGATGCCCTTTTTCCCAATCATCCCAATGGGCAGCAAACAACATTAGGAAAGCCGGAACATTTGAAAAATCCATCAATGAAGGCTATTCACAAGTATTTTGATGAATATTATGTACCTAATAATTATGCAGTGGTTTTAGT
Organism: Chryseobacterium geocarposphaerae; assembly: GCF_002797535.1. Taxonomy (NCBI): domain Bacteria; kingdom Pseudomonadati; phylum Bacteroidota; class Flavobacteriia; order Flavobacteriales; family Weeksellaceae; genus Chryseobacterium; species Chryseobacterium geocarposphaerae. Next base: position 218,003 of record NZ_PGFD01000003.1, on the reverse strand, counting down.
CGGGGATTTAGATTTTGAAAAAACGATTCAGCTTGTGGACCAGTATTTTGGGGCAATTCCTTACAGAGAGCTTCCGGTAAAAACTCCGATTATTGAAAAACCGATTGCAGAAATTGTAAGAAGAACCGTGAAAAGCCCCACTACACCCAGAGTACAATTGGCCTGGAGAACGGAAAGCTACGGAACCAGAGAAGCAATGTTGGCGGATATTGTAGCCAATATTCTGAGCAATAGAGGAGAAGCCGGATTACTGGATTTAAATATTAATCAGACTCAAAAGTTACTTTGGGGACAGGCTTTTTCTGTAGGATTAAAGGAATACGGATATTTTTCAATTGTTGCCGTTCCTAAAGAAACCCAGACTTTGGATGAAGCTAAAGAATTGGTTTTAGAACAGATAGAATTATTGAAAAACGGAGATTTTCCGGATTGGATGCTTCCTGCTATTATCAACGATTTTAAGCTGCAGAGAATGAAAACCCTGGAAACTGCAGACGGACTGGCGACCAATCTTTATGATACCTACATTAAAGGAAGAACCTGGGAACAGGAGCTGAATGAAATGGATGAATATGCTCAATTTACGAAAGAGGATGTGGTGTCTTTTGCCAATGAATTTTTCAGAGAAAATTATGTAATTGTTTATAAAGAAAAAGGAACTAATGACAGGCTAATCAGAGTTGAAAACCCGGGAATAACCCCAGTAAAAATCAACCGTGAAAATCAATCTGAATTTTTACAGCAGATTCTGGAAGAAAAAACAGGAGATATCCAGCCTGAATTTATTGATTATCAGAAAGAAATTAAAACAGACTTAAGTAAAGATAAAAAACTGAGCTTCGTTAAAAATAAGTATAATGATATTGCCCAGGTTCATTTTATTTTTCCTTTTGGAAGCGATCATGACCGCGATTTGGGAATTTCTACCCAGATTCTTCAATATTTGGGGACTGATAAGTTTTCACCGGAAGATCTTAAAAAAGAATTTTTTAAAATCGGGGTTTCCAATGATTTTAAAACCACCAATGATCAGCTTTTAATTTCTTTAAGCGGACTGGAAGAAAATATTGAAAAAGGAATAGAGCTTCTTCAGCATTGGATGTATAACGTAAAGCCTGACCGGGAAATTTATGAACAATTCGTAGAAACTGTTTTAGAGAACAGAGCGGCTGTAAAAAAAGATAAAAGCCGAATTATGACGGCCTTAACAAATTATACAAAACTGGGAGCATTCTCCCGGTTTACCGATATTATCTCGGAGGATGAGCTTAAAAATGCTGATGTTGAAGTGTTTACCGACAGGCTTAAAAAGCTGTTCAAATTTCCTTACCAGATATTTTTCTATGGTAAAAATTTTGAAAGTTTCACGGCCTATATCGGAAAGTATATAGAGAATGCAACTCTTCAGATTTCGGAGCCGAAACTATATCCGGAACCGGAAACAAGCGGGAATGTTTGTTTTATCAACTATGACATGGTGCAAATGGAGATGAGCAAAGTGGGACGAGGAAATCCTGTAAATATTAATAACTTTGGGAAAATCAATGTTTTTAATGAATATTTCGGAAGAGGATTATCATCCATCGTTTTTCAGGAAATACGTGAGAGTAAGAGCCTTGCCTATTCTGCCTATGTTTCTTATGCTCCTAATTCAGAATTGAATCACCCTGATTATATCACAACATATATTGGAACACAGCCTGACAAGTTACAGATTGCAGTAGATACCATGACGGAGCTGATGAGTGAGCTTCCTGAAGTTCCCAGTCAGTTTGAAAATGCCCGAAATGCAGCGTTGAAACAGATTGCTTCCACAAGGATTACAAGAACCAATATTTTCTTTAATACTTTGCGACTGAAAAAGCTGGGGATTGATTACGATTTCAGAAAAGATATTTATTATCAGATCGAAAACCTGAAATTTAGTGATCTGAAAGAATTTTATCAGACCTCAATAAAACCGATTCATTTCAATACCGCCATTATCGGGAAAAAAGAAAACCTGAATAGGGAAGCGGTAAATAAGATGGGGACATTCAAAGAAGTGAGTCTGAAAGATATTTTTGGACATTAAAAAACAAAAATCTGCTGAAAATTTCAGCAGATTTTTTTATATTGAAAAAAGGATTTATCTCTTTATATTTTTTTTATTGTAACGGATTTAATTTTCCCGGTTTTTATATCTTTTAAAACGACAGTAAGTTCTTTTTCCTGAAAATCGGTTTCAGCTTTTATCAGCTCACAAAAATCTTTCTTTTCAAAGTCCACGCTTCCAAACTGAAGAATTTCGTCTTCAAGATTTATTTCTTTTTCCAGGCTCTTATCCCAGATAATTCCTACTACAAATTTTTTGTTTTTTATGGTAGGAGAAATTCCCCATGTCTTTTCAGAAACTTTTGTTTTATCGATGTTCTCATAAGGCTCGAAATAAAATCTTTTTTTACGGTAATCTAACGTAAACTTACCGAACTGAAAGCTTTTAGATCCCATTCGGGATTCTTGACTTTCTGTAGTGGTAATCCGTATATTTTCAAACTTTTCATTATTGAGAATAAATTCAGGAGTTTCTAAAATATGCTGGAACTGTAAATCACTCATCCCATGAAATCCCCATGAATATGTTCCTTTACTTTCCGCAACGGTTGTGATAACATCGGTTTTTTCTTTTAAAAATTTGTAAGCATCCAAAGACATTTCATAAAAGCTTTCTGCACCGGAATCAAAAAGTATTTTATCTGCAGCATCATTTTTTCCTTTTTTGAGGATCACATTAATAAAAGGATTGCTCTGGCTCGCAGATAAATCAAGCTTTTGATAAACTTCAGTTTTTAGGGATAAATTATCAGCATTATCTGTAATGATAATCTGATTATTTCTGTCATCAAACTGTACCACAGAGTTACGCAGCATATTACTTCCGATGATTCCGTCAATACCAAAACAGGTTAATATTTCGGTTGTTGTTTCCTGAAAAACAATTCCCTGACTATCTTTAAAATGTATTTCTCCCAATTGCAAATCAGGAAGACTGGTGATAATCATTTTTTCAGCCTTTCCGGAAGAGTCATGTAAATCTACATCACCTACGGTTTTTAAATTTAATTCTTTAAAAAGCTTTTGAGAAATAGCAAAAGGAGCTCCTGTGTCGAAAAGAAAATTGTAATTCTTATTATTAATCTGAACTTTTACCATTAGTTTTCCCTTTATCTTTTCATAAGGAACTGTCTGATTGTATTTTTTTGGTAAAATTGTTCCCTGATTGAGATTAATTTTATTCTGAGCTAAAGTAAAACTTATAAGAAATGTCAGAAATACGATACATAAAAGTTTTTTCATAGGATAAAAGTTGTTTGATACTAAAAATAAGTGGCAAACTTAGATAGATTATTTAATTTCTTTGAAGAGTTGTTCCTTACATATTTATGCTCTGACTTGGTATGAAATCTTTTTTTGTAGAAAGGCTTCTGCACAGTAAAATGAGAATCCCAACATTAACTTCAGTTGCTTTTTATATTCATATATTGATAAAGAATAACTCAAATATATTAATTTTTCACATGATGAAGAGTTTTATAAGACTAAAGTTTATCAATCAAAAGTCCATAATTACTAATTGGCTATAATAAAAAAATAAATCCTGGATTTTTCCAGGATTGTTATTTTACTTTACAACTTTCATTTCATCGATCAGCCATTTTGAATCAGCATATTTATCGATGATGAAAAGAATGTATTTTGTATCCACCATAATATTTCGGCTGAAACGAGGGTCATAATTGATGTCACTCATTGTTCCTTCCCACTGTCTGTCGAAATTCAGTCCAACCAGGTTTCCGTTGGCATCCAGAGCAGGACTTCCAGAGTTTCCTCCCGTTGTGTGGTTGGTTGCCGTAAATCCTACAGGAACATCACCTGTTTTATCTTTATAAATTCCGAAGTCTTTTTTATTGTAAAGATCGATCAGTTTCTTAGGAACATCGAATTCATAATCTCCAGGAACATATTTTTCCATTACCCCTGCCAAATGCGTCTGGTAATTATAGGAAACCGCATCTCTCGGGCTGGATCCTTTTACTTTTCCATATGTAACACGTAGAGTGGAATTGGCATCCGGGAAGAATTTTCTGTCTTTATCGGTTTCCATTTGCTGAGCCATGAATGTTTTCTGTAGCTCATCAATTTTAGCCTGCAAAGAAGTAAACTGAGGATCAGCTGTTTTCATATATGTTTCCCTTAAAGTAACATAAATCTGATAGATAGGATCTTTTCTCAGTGTTTTGATCAGCTTATCCTGATTAGAAAATGCTTTTTCAATATCTTTAGAGGTAGAAGCACCATTTACTTCAGTTCTTCCTGTAATGACAGAGTTTTTAGATGCTTCTTCAATGCTCTGAATATTCTGAGCTTCATTTTTATACTTATCGAATCCTGCAGGTAAGAATTGTGGAGCCGTTTTATTAGCGTACAATGCTAACAATTTTGCTGTAACCTTTGCATCTAACTCAGCACTGTAATCCTTATAAAATGAAGTTAATTTATTTTTGAAGGTGGTTGTTGCCTTTTCATCCATTCTTCCAGCTTCTACTGAAGTCACGTAGTTGTAGTAAAGACTAGCCAGCATCAATGTTTCAGCATTTCTTATAACTTCCGTATAATAAGCGTTGTTCAGAGCATATGGAGCCTGATCGTTGTACAATTTATTAAGCTGGTCTAATGTAGATTTGATCTCGTGATTTTTTGAAACCAAAGAACCTTCATACATTACTTTTTTCTCTACAGCATTAGATTTCTTTAATCCTTCAACCTCACCGATCCATTTTTTCCAGTAATTGGCTACAGAAGCATATTTTGACGCATATTTGATACGTGTGGCATCATCTGTACGCATTTTTTCATCTAACGTTTTTAATGCAATATCTCTCACGGCAATTTTTGCCGGATCAATTTCCTTCATGATTTTTTCCACAGCAATAGACGGTAAGTATTCCGTTGTTCTTCCCGGGAATCCAAATACGAAAGTGAAATCATTTTCATTTTTATCTTTAATAGAAACCGGAAGATAATGCTTCGGAACGTAAGGAATGTTATCTTTTGAATATTCTGCAGGCTTATTGTCCTTTCCAGCATAAATTCGGAACATCGAGAAATCTCCAGTATGTCTTGGCCAAACCCAGTTATCGGTATCGCTTCCAAATTTTCCGATACTTTGTGGTGGTGCTCCTACCAATCTGATGTCTTTATAAGTTTCGATAGTATAAGCATAGTACTTATTTCCGTAATACATTGATTTTACAGAAATAGACTGGTAAGATTCTATTTTTTGAGAGTTTTTATAAACTTCAATATTATTGGCAATTTTTTTTGAAAGCTCAGGTTCTGTAAGTTTGTCTGTGCCTTCAAGGATTTGTTGGGTAACTTCTTTAATATCTACAATAAAATCTACCGTAACACCTGGATTAGGAAGTTCACCTTCCGTATTTTTAGCCCAGAAACCATTGGATAGAAGATCGTTTTCAACCGTAGAATGTGCCTGTATCTGTCCGTATCCGCAGTGGTGATTGGTAAGAAGTAACCCTTTTGGAGAAATAATTTCGGCAGTACAGCCTCCGTTGAACTGTACTACAGCATCTTTAATGCTTGGTTTTTGAACATTGAATATATCTTTAGCAGAAATTTTCATTCCCAAGTCTTTCATTTCCTTTTCATTAAGCTCTGTCGGGATCCACATTCCGCCGTATTGCTGGGCAATTCCTAAAGAAAAACTAAAGAATGCCGAAGCAATGAGAATATTACGTTTTATCATTACAAAAAATTTTGCCTAAAAATACATAAAATTAATTTTTTACTAAAAGAAAAAGACCGCTTTTGAGGTGGTCCAATTATTTTTACTAAAATTGATAAGCAATTATTTTTTCATCTTCCATAAGTTCTTTCATTAAGGCTTCATGATTGGTGTTTTTGCCGGTAAGAATCCAATTGGTGGCAAGATTTCCCTGGCTGTATTGCTGTTTTGATATTATAAACTTTAGGTTATGCTTTTTGAAAAGCTTTTCACAATGAAGAATTTCTTTAGCATTAGTCACTGCAATTTTGTACTCTCTTATTTTGTGCTGTCTGTCTATAAATTTTTCAAAATAAGTGAGAGAGCTTAAAATCAGCAAGACCAAAATTGTTCCTAAAAATGAAAGATAAACATATCCCGAACCTACCGCCATACCAATGGAAGCGGTTGCCCAAATGGTAGTTGCAGTAGTAATTCCGTCAATTTTATTATCTCCTTTAAAAATAACGCCGGCTCCTAAAAAACCGATTCCGGTTATAATATTTGCAGCAAGTCGATCAGGATTTTCCACACCAATTTTTATGGATAGAATCGTAAAAAGGCATGAGCCGAAACAAACGAGAATGAAAGTTCGTAAACCTGCCGATTTATTGCGGTACTCTCTTTCAGCACCGATGCAAAGACCCAGTAATACTGAAAAGAAAATCAGCAGAAGTTCGTTTTGGATGGAATGGTCTTTCAGGAAATCCATTTTAAATTTTTGTAAATTAAAGTTACAATAAATTATAGTTTAAATCCAATTCAATTTTGAAGCCATTGTACAGGCTTCGGTTGTATTCGAAACTCGCATTTTTTCAAGAATATTCTGTCGGTGTCGATTGACGGTATTGATGCTAATGAACAAAAGTTCGGCAATTTCTTTGCTTTTTTTTCCCTGTTGAATCATTTTTAGAATTTCCTTTTCGCGTACAGAAAGAAATGTCGAATTTTCGGCTTCTGTCTGATGGATAATTGTTCCGTTTGCAGTATTAATAATCATTCCGGTGTAAGAATCTGATTGGAAAAAATCAAAATGATAGAGACAAAGAGATAATTCGGTATTGCAGTTTTCAGAATTTGAAAAATAAAACATTTTATGGATTAAAGATCTCTGATTTTGCCTTTCTGAAAGCCTTAATCTGCTGATTACACAATAATCTCTACGCTGTTCAAAGGGAATGGTTTTAATAAATTGAAAAAACTGCAGCTCCAAAATATGTTTTTGCAATACATCTTCAGAATTAAGCTGGTCAAATAATTCTTTTTCCCAAATGCTGTCAATCTCCTGAATATTTTTATCCCTGAAAATATTAATTTCATCGGCAAATTTTCCTGAATAAATATAACTTTTATTATTTTTCAAATCACTTAAAATAGCAATTCCGTTTTCGAGTTCTACAAAATTTTTTGCCATTTTCTGACAGCTTTCCAGCTGAATTTTTTCATTTTCAGTTGATGGAAAATCCTGTTGTAAAAGTTGGTCATTTAAGTCGGATTGAATATTCGTCATTTAAAAATGGTTATTTGTCAGTATTGATTAAAGTGTTTAAAGCGGTTAGATTTGTTGACTTATAATTGTAAAAATACAATGAATAATTTGAACGAAAAACAAAAAATGCTTTCCGGTGAATTATATGACGCAGGTGATGCCATTTTGGTTGCGGAAAGACAACAATGTAAAGATTTATGTTTCGAATATAATCATCTTTTGCCTTCAAAAATTGAAGAAAGACAAAGCTTAATCAAGAAGCTTTTTGGAAGAACAACCGATAAATTCCTTGTCGAACAACCATTTTATTGCGATTACGGGTACAATATCGAGGTTGGCGAAAACTTTTATACCAATCACAATGTTGTTATTTTAGACTGTGCTAAAGTGACTTTCGGAGATAACGTTTTCATCGCTCCCAATTGTGGATTTTATACAGCAGGACATCCTTTGAATGTAGAGGAAAGAAACAAAGGTTTGGAAGATGCAAAACCTATTACCATTGGAAATAATGTTTGGATTGGTGGTGGTTGTACCATTCTTCCCGGTGTTGCAATTGGTGATAATACGGTGATTGGAGCGGGAAGTGTCGTTACAAAAGATATTCCTGCCAATGTTTTGGCTTTCGGAAATCCTTGTAAAGTCATTAGAGAAATTTAGTTTTTTCTCACGCAGATTATTTTGATTTAGCAGATTAAAAGATCAGCAAAATTAGTGTGAGTACATTTTAATATTTAAATAAAAATGAAAAAAATAATAGTTGCTTCTTTTGCAGTTTTCTCCTTTTTTCAAGGGACTAAAGCACAGTCTTTAGAAAAAATGACTTGGTTTAATGAACCATCTGAATGGGAAATCAAAGACAAAAAACTAACAATGACAGTCACGCCACAAAGCGATTATTGGAGGATTTCACATTATGGTTTTACGGTTGATGATGCACCATTTTATTATTCCACTTACGGCGGAGAATTTGAAGCCAAAGTTAAAATTACCGGAGATTATAAAGCCCGTTTTGACCAGATGGGATTGATGTTGAGAGTTGATGAAGAAAATTATATAAAAGCCGGTGTTGAATTTGTTGACGGAAAATTCAATCTAAGTACCGTAGTTACTCATAAAACTAGTGATTGGAGCGTGATTGTTTTAGATAAAACACCACCTTTTGTTTGGATAAAAGCGGTTCGCAGATTAGATGCTGTGGAAATTTTCTATTCGTTTGACGACAAAGAATATGTGATGATGAGAAATGCTCATTTGCAGGATAATATTCCTGTAAAAGTTGGTTTCATGGCAGCAAGTCCTGATGGAAAAGGATTTAAGGCTACTTTTGAAAATTTTTCTGTAAAACATCTTCCTGATCAGCGAAGATTGGAATGGTTAAAGAATAATCAGTAAACATGAAAAACTCTCAGATTAATATTCCTGAGAGTTTTATTTTTTAGGAGCCGGAAACCTGCTCGCCACTGTATCTTTTGCTCCACTTTGTTTCGCAAAAGGATGTCGTTTCGATCAGGGCTAGAATTTTCGATGTACTCACAAATTTTCTGCAAATTATATCTTAATTTCAACCTTTGTCTCAACCTATTTTATCCAATCAAATCTAAGAACTGCTGCTCATCCAGAATTTCAATTGTTCCGATATCTTGGGCTTTTTTCAGTTTGCTTCCAGCTTTTTCGCCTACTACGAGATAATTAAGGTTTTTAGATACTGCAGAAATGTTTTTTCCGCCATGTTTTTCTACCATTTCTTCTGCAGATTCTCTTGTGAACAAAGATAATTTTCCCGTGAAAAGGAAGGTTTTTCCTTCTAAAGCATTGGATAAAACTTCATTGGTACTTTCTCCTTTTTCTAGCTGAACTCCGTAGGATTTTAGTCTTTCGATCATTAAAATATTCTCAGAATTGGTAAAGAAGTCTACAATACTCACTGCGATTTTTGTCCCGATGTCTTCCACCTGACAAAGCTCTTCAACGGTAGCATTCTTCAACTCTTCAATAGTCGGAAAATTCTTAACCAGTTTTTTAGCGACCGTTTCACCAACATGTTTTATTCCAATTCCGTACAATACCTTTTCAAAAGGAATTTCTTTTGATTTTTCAATTCCTGAAATGATGTTCTGTGCAGACTTTTCTGCCATTCTTTCAAGTGGAAGAAGCTGTTCTTTGGTTAAAGTATAAAAGTCTGCAGGGTTTTCAATCAATTTTTCTCTGTAAAGCTGTTCGATGGTTTCGCTTCCCAGGTTTTCAATATTTAATGCCTTTCTGGAAACATAATGAATCATCCTTCCCACAACCTGCGGCGGACAATGAAGCTCATTCGGACAAAAATGAATCGCCTGGTCTTCAATTTTTACTAATTCTGTTCCACATTCCGGGCAGTGTTTGATGTATTCGATCTCTTTGCTTTCATCAGTTCTTTTCTCGGTATTGACTCCTACAATTTTCGGAATGATTTCACCACCTTTTTCTACATAAACGAAATCGTTTTCATGGAGATCTAACTTCTTGATGATATCTTCATTGTGTAGGGAAGCTCTTTTTACAATGGTTCCGGCCAGCAAAACAGGCTTCAGATTAGCAACCGGAGTAATGGCTCCTGTTCTTCCGACCTGATAAGAAACGCTTTGTAATTCGGTTTCCACTTTTTCGGCTTTAAATTTATAAGCCATTGCCCAACGCGGAGACTTAGCAGTATATCCAAGTTGTCTCTGTTGTTGTAAGGAATTGACTTTTAAAACAATACCGTCAATTTCGAAAGGTAAATTATGTCTTTCAACATCCCAGAAATTAATGAATTCTTTCACCTCATCTAAAGTCGTGCATAGTTTTGCCTGTTGAGAAGTTTTGAATCCCCAGGATTTTGCCTTTTCAAGCAATTCCCAATGCGATTCTGCGGGGATATCTTCGGAAATAAACTGATATAAAACTGAGGAAAGTCCGCGCTTCCTCACTTCACCACTGTCCTGCATTTTTAAGCTTCCACTGGCTGTATTTCTTGGATTCATGAAAGGATCAAGCCCTTCCTCCTCACGTAATTTATTGATTTTATCAAAATTTTTTCTCGTAAGATAAATTTCACCGCGCATAAAGAAATGTTCAGGAAAATCACCTTTTAATTTCAATGGAATATCCGAAATGGTACGGACATTTGCCGTAATTTCGTCACCCTGAAAACCGTCTCCACGAGTAACGGCCTGAGCTAATTTTCCGTTTTCATACAAAATAGAAATGGAGGCCCCGTCGTATTTGAGCTCAGCAACAAACTCTACAGGTTCATCAATGGTTTTGATAATTCTTTTTTCCCAGTCTTCAAGATCGTTAAAATCATAAGAATTGTCCAGAGAATACATTCTGAATTTATGCTGAACTGTCGGGAAAACTTTGGTAATTCCGCCACCAATACGTACTGTTGGAGAGTTTTCATCGTAAAACTCAGGGTATTTTGCTTCCAGATCACGAAGTTCTTCCAACAGCATATCAAAATCAAAATCTGAAATTGTCGGAGTATCAAGAAGATAATAATTTTCATTATGTTGATGAAGCTCTTTACGAAGTTCTTCTATTTTTTGTTGAATGTTTTCGGACATTGGGTTTCTATCTTTTAAGCAAAAGTAATTAAAGTAATTGCATTTAAAAAATAGGTGAATTAAATATTCTGAGAAATTAAAAACAATTGATATGTTCTAACAAATTGATTAAATAGCTGCTTACAATGGCTTAATATAGTGTTATCATTTCATTAAAAATATTAATATTTCATTAAACACATATTTTAAAAGTGATAATATCTTTGTACGGATTATTTCACAAAATAATATTGTAGAAAGTTGGAGAGTGAAAACATGTAATGTGGAAATATACTTGGTATAAAATATTAGTGTTAACAATTAATAGTACCTTTATCTAAAAGTTTCGAAGCTTTTTATATAAACTATCAAATTATATTATGAAAAAAATTATCTTAGGGTTAGCAGTTTTAAGCACAGTCGTAATGAAGGCACAAACCCAGATTATTGCACACAGAGGGTACTGGCAGACACAGCCACCCACCACCGAAAACTCATTGAAATCATTGGAAAATGCTCAGAATCTGAAAATATATGGATCTGAGTTTGATGTAAGAATGACGAAAGATGGTGTCTTGGTGGTTAATCATGACGAACACCACGGAAAAATGGAGATTTCAGAAACCGATTTTAAAGAACTGGAAACATTGAAATTGTCGAACGGAGAGAAATTTCCAACCTTAAAAGACTATTTAAAACAGGGGAAGAAAGACAAATCATTAAAATTAATCGTAGAAATAAAGCCAGATAAAACCAAGGAAAAAGAAGATGAACTGACGGCAAAAACGATCAAAATGATTAAAGAGATGAAGCTTGAGTCTCAAAGTGAATTTATCTCTTTCAGCCTAAACATTTGCAAAGAGATCAAAAGACTTGAACCCACATTTAAAGTTCAGTATCTGAGAGGAGAATTATCTCCTGAACAGATTAAGAGTGAGGGATTGGATGGAATAGACTATCATTACAGCGTATTCCAAAAAAATCCTGCATGGATTGCCGAAGCAAAATCATTAGGGCTGATTACCAATGCCTGGACGGTGAATGATGTTACTGTATATGATGAGCTGAAAAAACAAGGTATTGGTTTCATTACAACCAATATTCCCGATCAGCTGAAGGGAAAATAATAACTGTATCAGATAATCTGTTGTATAGCCTGTTTCTTTGGAGACAGGCTTTTTTGATGATAAATGGAGTTGCTTGTACGAAGGAAAAATTTATTTTATCAGGAAAAGACAATAAAGGTAGGCAAATACAATACAGATTTGATATTAAAAATACTTAATTGTCTTAAGTGAATGATACCCAGTGTTTTGATGTTTTTTGTTAAAAATAAATTAATATTTGGTTTAATGATTATTTAATAAATGTTAAAACAGTGTTAAAACCCTTACGGGGAGGTCGGTTTAATTTTGCGCAAACAAAAAGGATATGCGTAAAGAGACTCAAAAATTACTGGTTTTGTCACTGTTAGGATTAGTCAGTGTCAATCTGGCGGCTCAGCAAAAAGCTAAAAAAGATACTATTAAAAGCATTGATGAGGTGGTTGTAACAGCATTAGGCATTAAAAGACATGATAAGTCTTTGGGATATGTTGCGGAAAAAGTCAACTCCGAGGAGATTTTAAAAACTCAAAACAATAACTGGGCACAAGCATTGGAAGGGAAAGTTGCCGGTTTGAAAATTCAGACGGCAGGGGCCGGACCTTTAGGAAGCTCTTTAATTAAGCTTCGGGGAGATATTTCTATGAACCCGGCCAATAATGGAGCTCTAATTGTAGTAGACGGAGTTCCGCTGAACAGCTCGACAACAGGAACTGGCTTTTCTGCTTACGGAGCAGGATCTAAAGCAGATTTACCTATTGATTACGGAAATAACCTGAACACGATTAATCTGGATGATATAGAATCAATGACTATTTTGAAAGGATCTACCGCATCGGCACTGTATGGTTCCAGAGGAGCAGGTGGAGCCATTATGATTACTACAAAGTCAGGGAAAAATAAAAAAGGGAAAATCCAGGTTAGCTTTAATTCCTATTCAAGCTTTGATACTGTTTTGAAATGGCCGGATTACCAGTACGAATACGGACAGGGAACGATGACGAAAGATAAAAACGGAAACTATTATTATTCTTATGGAGCCTCGGCAGACGGTGTAAGTACCGGAGGAACAAGTAGTGCCTTCGGACCAAAGTTTGACGGACAGTATTACTTCCAATATGACCCTACCATAGAAGGACAGAGCAAGGAACGACAGCTATGGCGCCCTTATAAGGACAATATCAAAGGTTTTTGGAAAACAGGATCTACTTATTCCAATAATGTTGCTTTGGAAAGCTCTAACGAAAATACGTCATTCAGATCATCTTTAACCTATCTTAAAAATGAATGGATGATGCCAAACACAGGCTTCGACAGGCTGAATGCCGCACTTTCTTTCGATCATAAACTGAATGAAAGATTAAGAGTAGCTTTTAAATTCAATTACAGTAAAACAAAAAGTGACAATCTTCCTGCAACAGGATACAGCAACCAGTCGATTTCCTATTTTATGATTTTCCAAAATCCGAATGTTGATTTGGCATGGTATGCACCCATCTGGAAAAAAGACAAATATCAGACAGAACAGGTACATCCATTCAGTTCTTTTATAGACAATCCTTACCTGATTGCTTATGAAATGCTTAACAGTGTAGATAAAAACTTCATTACAGGAAGTGCCAACCTTAATTATAAAGTTTCCAAGAATTTCGAAATTTCACTAAGATCTGGCTTGGAAGTAAATAATGAAGCTCGTGCCCAAAAAAGACCATGGAATACTGCAAATTATCTTCAGGGGATGTACAGAGAGCAATTCATCAAACAGATGGATTTGAATAATGACTTATTGTTTACCTACAAAAAATCTTTTAATAATATCGATCTTACGGCATCTGCGGGAGGAAATATCCGTTATACGGAGGTTAAAATGTTTGATTACACAGGAGAAGGCTTATTAAAGCCAGGTTTTTATGCAATGCCGAACGCAATTTCTGTAATTTCTAAATATGCAGCCCCTAACGATAAGCAGATTAACAGTACTTATGGATTGGTAAACCTGAGTTACAAAAATTTGGTTTTCTTAGATCTTACCGCAAGAAATGACTGGAGTAGTACGTTACCATCCGCATTTCGTTCATATTTTTATCCTTCTGCTGCTACTTCTGTTATCCTTTCAGATATTTTTAAATTATCTTCTAATAATTTGAATTTATGGAAACTGAGAGCATCTTGGTCAAAAGTAGGAAACGATACGGATCCTTACATGCTTATAAAATATTTTAAGAATAGTGATTTTACGGGTTCGGTAGAATCTCCGTCAATGTATCCAAACCCAGATCTGAAGCCGGAAATGCTTACTAATATTGAAGGTGGTATGGATTTCAGCATCCTTAAAAACAGACTCAATTACAGTGTTACTGCCTATCAAAATAACAACAAAAACCAGATTGTAAGAATTCCGGCATTGTTGGAAACAGGTTACAGTACAAGGATTATCAACGCCGGAGAAGTAAGGAATAGAGGAATTGAAATGACTTTGAATACATTCCCGATTAAAAACAAAAACTTCTCTTGGAGCGTAAATGCAAACTGGTCTATGAACAGAAATAAAATTTTGTCATTGCCGGAAGAATTCCATGGAGAGCCATATACGATGGGGAGTGTAGGTGGAGTGGTTTATTATAATGCTGTTGTAGGAGGTTCACTGGGAGATATGTATGGTTACGGATTAATGTATTCTCCGGATGGGCAGGTAATTTACGGGAGCGATGGTTTAACGGCAAAGCCTACGGAAATGAAAAAAATCGGGAATGCTTATCCGAAATGGAGAGCCGGGCTTCAGAATGAATTCAGATATAAAGGTTTTACCATAAGCTTCTCATTTGATGGTCAGTATAAAGGGATGGCATATTCTCAATCTCACCATAAAATGACGGAACAGGGAAAACTGAAGCATACCTTAGTAGGAAGAGATAATCCCGGAGGCTTAATTGTAGGTCAGGGGGTGGTTCAAAATCCGGACGGATCATTTTCTCCAAACACAAAAGGTGTTTTGGTTTCTACCTACTATGCAGATTACTGGAGAAGAGCCAACGTAGAAACCAACTCTTTCGATACATCTTTTGTCAAGCTGAGAGATGCAAGAATTTCTTATACTTTCCCAAAAAGCATTACCGAACAGCTGAAACTTTCTGAACTTACCTTCGCTTTATTCGGAAGAAACCTTTGGATGTGGACGAAATTCCCATTATTCGATCCGGAAGCAGCAACTCTTGATAACAATCAAATTACACCGGGGGTTGAAATGGGGCAGCTGCCAACAGCAAGAACAGTGGGTGTCCAACTTAATGCTAAATTCTAATTCTAAAAAATGAAAAAAATACTTTTAAACATAGCTTTATTGGCAGGTATCGGTTTTGGTCTGGTGTCTTGCGATAGAAATCTTGATGAGATCAATGTAGATGGAAGTAGAATCAGTGATCCGGTAGCTTCAAAATTACTCGTTCCGATCCAGTACAATATGTCGGCGATTAATTATATGAGAGCTGATGATTTTACTTTCGATATCATGCAGGTTTCATTAGGTTTTCCGAACGAAGGAAACTCTCTTAGCCGTTACTACATTACCGAAAATACAGGTGCAGGCTTCTGGAACAACAGCTATAAATGGCTGATGCAGATTAAGGATATGAGAAAAGCGGCAGAAAGAGATAATGATGCTAATTATACTGCTATTGCAATGGTTCTGAATGCTTGGGTATATTCAAATCTTACAGATACATACGGGGATGTTCCATTTTTCGAAGCATCAAGCTTAGATGAAGGAATTGCCCAGCCGAAATTCGACAGTCAAAAAGATATTTATGTCAAATTATTGGATGAATTAAAAGCTGCAAATTCCCTTTTTGTAACCACAAAAACATTAACAGGGACGGATCTTTTTTATAAAGCGGAATCAGATGTCAACGGAATACTGAATTGGAAAAAGTTTTGTAATTCTCTTTCTTTGAGATTGTTAACGAGGATTTTGAGTAGAAATGGAGAAGTGAATGTCCATGCAAGAATTCAGGAGATCATTAATAACCCTACAACGTATCCTATTTTCCAGAGCAATGCAGAAACGGCAAAACTGAATATTACTGGGGTAGCACCGCTACTTCCTCCTATAGCCCGTCCGCAGGATTTCACTACAAGCAGAGCGGCTTCAGAATTTTTTGTAGAAACTTTAAAAGCAAATAACGACCCTAGAATGGCTATGTTTTTCTCTACAGCAAAAGATCTGGCTACTAATGCTAATATCGGTTATAAAGGTGCTCCGTCAGGGTATAATCCGGGCACGGTTTTTACCTATCAGCCATCCAACTTAAATCAGAATCTGGCAAAAGCTCCTTTAAATATTTTAATTCTCCCTTACGCCGAGCTTCAGTTCATTCTTTCGGAATTAGCACTGAAAGGAATTATTTCAGGAAATGCTCAGACCTTTTATGAAAATGGCGTGAAAGCTACAATTGAACAATGGGGAGCTACAGTGCCTGCCAATTATTTTGCCAATGCCAATGTTGCTTACAACGGAACCTTAGAGAGAATCATGCTTCAGAAATATGTGTCCTTATTCTTTGTAGATCAGCAACAATGGTTTGAGAAAAGAAGAACAGGTTTCCCAGTATTGCCAAATAACGGAGGTCTTTTAAATAATGGATTATTACCTTCAAGATTGATGTATCCTCCTAATCCAAGAGTCTTAAATACGGCTAACTATCAAGCTGCAGTTCAGCAAATGGGAGGCGATAATATTAATGTAAAAGTGTGGTGGAATAAGCCATAATTCAACAAGAAAACAATTTTTAAGCAAAAGTAAAATGAACATAAAACTTATAATGCCTTGCCTGTTAATTTCAGCAATGGCACTTTCACAAGCTTCTGTTTCAGGCTATGTATATGAAGACAGTAACAAGAATCAGAAGAAAGAAAACAAAGAAAAAGGAATAGAAAATGTTGCGGTTTCCAATGGAGAACAGGTTGTTTTAACCGATAAAAACGGAAGATACAGCTTACCAATTCAGGATGGGCAAACGATTTTCGTGATTAAACCTTCCGGGTATATGACACCCGTAAATGAAAATAATTTGCCTCAATATTACTATCAGTATAAACCGAAAGGTTCTCCCACAGATTTTAAATACAAAGGCTCTGCGCCTACAGGAGAACTTCCGAAAGAAATTAATTTTGCTTTAAACAAGCAGAATGAAAGCAGAAATTTTGATATTCTGGTTTTCGGAGATCCACAGCCTTATACCGAAAAGCAGTTGGACTATTTTAAGAGAGCCATTGTAAATGAGGTTAAAACTACTAAGAAAAATGCAGTATTGGGAATCAGTTTAGGAGATTTGGTGGGAGATAATCTAAGCCTACAAAAGCCTTATGCAGATGTAATGAAAGAAATCGGCTTGCCTTGGTATAATGTGATGGGAAACCACGATATGAATTATGAAGCGAAAGAAGACAGGCTTTCTGACGAAACCTTTGAATCAAATTTCGGACCTGCAAATTATTCATTCAATTACGGAAATGTTCACTTCATTGTTTTAGATGATATCTTATATCCAGATCCTAGAGATGGAAAAGGATATTGGGGAGGATTTCGTGAAGACCAGTTGAAATTCGTTGAGAACGATTTGAAGCTGGTAGATAAAAACAAACTGATTGTGGTTTCTTTCCATATTCCATTAGAGCATAAAAACGAAGATAATTTCAGAAACTCGGACCGTCAGAAATTATTTGATTATTTGACGCCTTTTCAAAATGCATTGATTTTGTCAGCACATACGCACATTCAACAACAGCTTTTTTACGAAAAAGCAGCAGGTTGGAACGGTTCAAAAGACCTTCATGAATACAACGTAGGAACAACTTGTGGAGATTGGTGGTCAGGAACTTCAGATGACTTGGGATTACCAACCTCAACTATGAGAGATGGTACGGCAAAAGGATATTCTTTTATCAGTTTCAATGACAATCAATATAAAGTTAAATACAAAACAGCCGGGAAGCCGGAAGATTATCAGATTAATCTATACGTTCCGAAAGTGATTCCTTACCCGTCAAAAACTTCTGCGAAAATCTTGGCTAATTTCTTCATGGGAAGCAAAAAAGACAAAGTGGAATACAGGATTGACGATGAAAAGTGGGAATTGATGGATTATGATGAAACCTTAGATCCGAATTTTGTAATGTCGGTGTTCAAATGGGATACCACACAGAATATTTTCCCGGGAAGAAGACCTTCAAATCCGGAAATCTCAAAACACATCTGGACAGGAGATTTCTCTAAAAAGCTTTCTTTAGGAAAACATAAGGTTGAGGTAAGAGCAACGGACATGTATGGAAATCAGTTCTCAACATCACAGGAATTTGAGGTTCAAAACTCAATTCTTATTCCTTAGTTTTTCAATTTTTACTATACTTTCAAATGAAGCCGGCCCTTTTTAGGGCCGGTTTTGCTTTTTAAATGACAGAATGATATTGCGAGTGTCATGCTGAGCTTGTCGAAGCATCTCATTTCCTATAAAATTTAGGCTTTCATCAACATTATCCAGATCATCTTTCGTAAATTTGCTTACACGAATAAAATACTATTTAATATGAATATAAGCGGTAAAAATGCCATCATTACAGGTGGAGGAAGAGGATTAGGAAAAGCGGTAGCACTAGCATTGGCGAATGAAGGAGTGAATGTAGGAATTACAGGAAGAAATGAAGAAAACCTTAAAAGTACGGTAGAAGAAATTAAAAATATCGGGGTAAATGCAGCTTATGCCGTTTTTTCAGTCGATAACGAAGCTGAAGTGAAATCAGGAATCGAGTCTTTGGCAGAACAATTGGGTGGAGTAGATATTTTGATTAATAACGCAGGAATCGGAGATTTCGGTTCTATCGAAGAAATGCCTTCTGAAACCTGGGAGCAGGTAATTAAAACCAATCTTTTCGGAGTATATTATGCTGCAAAAGCAGTTCATCCGTTCCTGAAAGCAAAAGGAGAAGGAGATATCGTTAACGTAGCATCTACAGCAGGTTTAAAGGGCGGCCCAAATATGTCAGCTTATGCAGCTTCAAAAGCAGCGGTGGTTTCATTATCACAATCGATGATGGCAGAATGGAGAAAGCAAAATATCCGTGTGATTACCCTTACACCAAGTACAATTGCTTCTGATATGTCTATCCAGGGAGGCCTTACAGATGGAAATCCTGATAAAGTGCTTCAGCCTGAAGATTTCGCAGAATGGGTAAGAGATATTCTTAAAATGAACAGAAGAGTATTAATAGCCAATGGTTCTATTTTCTCTACCAATCCATAAAATTTAAAGTTCAAAGTTCAGGGTGTAAGGTTTAAAATTGGCAGCGAAGAATTTTTCCTCTATCCTTTAAAAAATCAATAGGAGCGGGCTTTAGCCTGCTTTCTATTTTCATGGGTTCTATATGGCTTTAGCCAAAGCTTAGAATTCGGGTACATTCATTCAAAAAACGTAAAATCCCTGATTTCAGCTAAATTTACTTCATCATTTTTTTAACAATAATAACATTAGTATTTTTGCAGCAAATTATTCACATGCAAAATTATTTAGAATTCGATTTCAAAATTTCTCCGCTTCAGCCCTGGAACGAAATATTAATGGCAGAATTGATCGAGATAGGCTTCGACAGTTTCACAGAAGAGCTGGAAGGGATTTTAGGATATATCCAGAAAGATTTATTCAATGAAGAAGAACTGAAAGCACTTCCGCTTTTCCAGAATGAAGAAGTGAAGATAGAATACACTTTTCAGGAAATGCCGAATATCAATTGGAATGAAGAATGGGAAAAGAATTTTGAACCCATCAATATTGATGATAAAGTACTGATCAGAGCAGAGTTCCATGAATCTGTTCCCGGAATGCATGAAATTATTATCCAGCCCAAAATGTCTTTCGGAACGGGGCATCATCCTACGACCCATTTGATGATCCAGCAAATGATGGATATCGATTTCAATGGTAAAAAAGTATTGGATATGGGGTGCGGAACCTCCGTATTGGCAATTTATGCAAAACAAATAGGAGCCGGAGAGACAAAAGCAATTGATATCGACGAATGGTCTGTAGAAAACTCAAAGGAAAATGCTGTTAGAAATAATGTAGAGCTGGATATCGAATTAGGAACTGCTGAAAATTTAGGAAAAGAAAATTACGATATTATTCTGGCCAACATCAACAGAAATATCCTCATTTCAGATATCCCGACTTATGTTTCTGTATTGAACGAAGGAGGAAAACTATTACTTTCCGGATTGTGTTTCTTCGATGTTGATGATATTCTGGAGGTTTGTAAAGAAAATGGCTTAGAACTTAAAAAACAGCTTCAAAGAGAAGAATGGGTAAGTTTGCTGCTTGAAAAATAATCACACCAGTATTAATATGAAAGCCTTATTCACTGTTTTATTTTTATTCATTATTCAGATTTTTTCCGCACAGGAAGAAGATTACGAATATGCCAACGGAGTTTTCCATTTTGAAGAAAATAAAACACAGAAAATATTCACGGATTGGACAAGAATCCGGCAGTCTCCCAATACCAATGCTCAGATTCTGGATTCTTTGCAGACGAATCAGCCGATTGTAATTCTTAAAAAAGAAGAAACCATTCTGAAGTTGGGAGAAAGAAGAGCCAATTGGTATAAAATATCTTACCAAAAAGGAGATAAAACTTCAGAAGGTTATGTTTGGGGTGGGAATCTTTGTGTGGGCTACAGAAATAAAAACGGCTATGATTTTCTTTTTGGCTTAACGAAAACAGTCAATAAAAAAGACAAGCAATCTCCCGAAATAACAATCCAACAAAATATTGCAGCGATAAAAGTGTTGGAAGGTAATGCTTTGATTGATGAGGTTTCTTTCGAGACGGGTTCAGGTGAAAGCCTGAGCTTTGGAACATTCAATATTGAAAGCAATCATAAATTGCAAAACGTGGAACTGACTTTAAAAGCGACTGTTTCCGGCGAAGCGTGTGGAATTCCGAGTTATGACCAATATGTTTTGTTTAAAGATAAAAAGCTGATTGTTCTTCCTCAACTCATGAATGTTGGAGATGCTGATGTATATTATCACAGCGAAGAATTTGTTTTCCCGAATGATAAAGGCGGAATTCCGAATGCTTTTATTTTTAAAATGGAAGAAATGGAAAAAGATGACAGAGATCGTGAAAAAAAGAAAAGAGCGTCAAAGACTTATCTTTGGGACGGAAATTCTTATAAATTGAAATAGAAAATTTAATGATAAATTGAAACCGCTGTATATTTACGGTGGTTTTTTAATGGTATAGAATTGTATTCTTTGAAAAGTTAAAATAAATTATTTTGTTTATTTAGATGCGGTTTTTATGAATGTACAATATTTAAATTTGTGTGCTTTATGTTGTAATCCATAGACGATTAAAAGA
Organism: Chryseobacterium geocarposphaerae; assembly: GCF_002797535.1. Lineage (NCBI taxonomy): Bacteria > Pseudomonadati > Bacteroidota > Flavobacteriia > Flavobacteriales > Weeksellaceae > Chryseobacterium > Chryseobacterium geocarposphaerae. Next base: position 196,613 of record NZ_PGFD01000003.1, on the reverse strand, counting down.
AAATAAAAGAGCGAAAAGATTGTGAAATGACCGATGTATTTAAAAATTATCTATTTTCAACAGGGGAACTATCAGCTGAGGAAATCAACTTCTCTGCGCAGTTTTTCAAACCGATCCGCTTAAAAAAAGGCGATTTTTTTATTCGTGAAGGGGAAATATGTCGACATATTGGATTTATCACCAGTGGTGCTATAAAAGCATATGCTGTCAACAAAGAAGGAGAAGAAAATATAACCTGTTTCAAGTTTGAAAATGAATTTGTCACTTCATTTCAGGAATTTGTGGCTCAGGAAAAATCGAGGAGGAGTATCAGGACTATAGAAGACAGCATAATCTATGCAATAAGCTACGTGGACTATCAACATTTGCTTGGTCAGGTTACTGCCTGGAATACAGTGATAAAATCGGTGATAGAACAGGAGTATAACCAAAAAGAAAGCTATCTGCTGAATTACAATAATAAATCAACAGTGGATAAATACCGTCATATTCTGGCTAGTGAGCCCATGCTCGTTCAACGGGGCGCAACTCAGGATCTGGCATCGTACCTTGGCATCACGCAGCGATCATTAACAAGGGCGAAAGGACAAATACATAGACCCAATGCATTATAGGACAAATGTCCTTATTTGATGCGGATCATCGAAGTAGATTTGCACAAAAAAATATGTTACGTCAAATTGCTCCCGAAGTGTTTCAGATTCCCCTGATGCCACGAAACAGTATCAATTGTTATATTATCGAAGGTGTATTGGTAGATTCCGGAATACGCAGTTCATATGCCACAATAAAGAAAGCGTTACAGAAAATTTCCGTTTATCAACACGTGTTGACGCATGCTCATGCAGATCATCAGGGCTGTAGCGATCAGATATGTGCTGAGCTCTCAATTCCCTTACTCTGTCATCCCAACGAAGTTTTTAGAACCGAAACAGGTATGGTGACCAACGATTATCCAACTCCACAACATTGGATAGCCAAGCTTCAGCAAAAGTATTGGGCTGGTCAGGGACATAAAGTCGACCGGACAATCACTGAAAACGATAAAATCGGAAACTTCCGGGTAATAGAGACTCCCGGGCATTCTGCAGGTCATATTTCTTTATTCCGTGAGCAGGATGGAGTACTGATCATCGGAGATGCTGCGATAAATATGAATCTGCTTACGACAGTGACCGGCCTGCGGCTTCCGCCAAATATGTTTACCTCAGATCAGCAGTGTAACATCAAATCACTCCAAAAGTTAGCACAATTGAATCCTTCTGTTATCTGTTTCGGTCATGGACCGGTCTTGCGGAATACAAATCGTAAATTCGAGCAATTTGTGGCTAAGTATAGTTAAAAAGATGCCGTATTATGGTTTAAAAGAAGATGCCTAAAAACATCTTCTTTTTGCTTTCTAATAATTTGCTTTGTAGTATTTAAATATTTATAACAACTTTGCCTACAACCCGATTGGTTTCAACCTCTAAATGTACTTTTGCAATTTCTTCAAATGGAAAGGTTTTGTGAATATGTGGTTTTAAAGCTTCTTGTTCCAATAGCTGGGCAACGGCTGTAATGGTTTCTTTTTTGGAAGCCACCATCATAAACGTAATGTTTACCTGTTTCATGTCGGCTTTTTCTTTAACTTCCTGGGAAATTTCAGGAGTGGGAAGTGTTACAATAATTCCACCCGGTCGGACTGCATCAACAGAATGAAGCAGTGTCTCTCCCTGAATAGTGTCCAAAACAATATCGGCGTCCTGTACTTTTTCGGCAAAATTTTCTGTCATATAATCAATGTGTTGGTCCGCTCCCAACGATAAAACAAAATCTCTGTTTTTGGCAGAAGATGTACCGATGACGTAAGCTCCGAAATGCTTGGCGATCTGCACAGCAAAGTGTCCGACACCTCCGGAAGCCCCGTGAACCAATACTTTGTCTCCTTTTTTAATTTTGGCAACATCCACCAAAGCCTGGTAGGCGGTAGAAGCCGCCATTGTGGAAGCTGCTGCCTGTTGATATGTTGTGTTTTTGGGTTTCAAAGCCAAATGTTTTGACGGTGAAGCGACATATTCTGCATAGGCTTTTCCGTTTCCGAAAAAATTGACCATTCCGAATACTTGGTCCCCAATCTTAAAGTCGGTCACACCATTACCTGTTTCCACGACTTCTCCAGAAATATCCCAACCCAGAATTACAGGTCGTTCCTCTCCAAATATCCAACCTAAAACGCCGTCATAAGACCTCGCTTTAACATCTACAGGATTGATGCTGACAGACGCTACTTTTACCAACACTTCATCGTTTTGTAAAACTGGCTTTTCCACTTCTGCAAATTGCAGGTTTTCCACACTTCCTGCCTCTTTTAAAATAACTGCTTTCATTTTCTATGATATTTAAAATTACCAAGCGAAAGTAATTTAATAGTATATTTGTGACAAGTATACACTTTTTTGTATCTTACAAACTAAAAAAATACTATTGTTGATTATCAAATCATTATAAAATGTTAAAAAATGAAAAAATATTTAAATGATGAACCTTCCTGCGCTGTGGATTATGCTTTCAGACGAATTGGCGGAAAATACAAAGGACGGATTTTATGGTATCTTCATGTGAATACGATTTTACGTTATGGTGAACTGCGAAAAAAACTGCACGATATTACGCCCAAGATGCTCACCCAGACGTTGCGTGAATTGGAAGATGACGGATTGGTTAACCGAAAGGTTTATCACGAGGTTCCTCCAAAAGTGGAATATTCTCTGACCGAAACCGGGAAAGAATTAATTCCTTTTATTGACTATTTGAAGCAATGGGGTGATAAGCAAATTGCGAAGGAAAACAGTAAACTTTAATTTGTTTCTTCAAATCAGGAATAAATTGTTAGATATGGCCTGAAATAAGCTACACTATTTTTAAAGCGATTGGTTTGGAAATGATGCTTTATCAGTAAGTATCTGTAAAAATTGACAATCCACACTCTGTTGATAAGCATTAAAGTTCTGCCCTGATTCTGCTGAGCTGAGTGGGAGTAATTGCAAGATAAGAGGCTATCTGATGAAGTTTTAAACGAGAGATCAACTCTGGATAATCATTCTCAAACCTTAAATATCTTTCTTTAGCCGTAGCCGATTTAAGAGTGATTTCCGCAAATTCTTTTTCTATAACCCAATGGCGTTCAAGATAGCTGATGTAGAAATTGGCGATATCATTATATTTCCTTGCTAAGTTTCTGAAATCTTTGAAAGAGTAACTGATCAGTTTCGTAACTTCTAAAGCCTCAATGGCAAAAAATCCTGGCTCCTGTTTTAATAATGCACTTGTAGATGCTACCAGTGAATTTTCCTGAAAAAATCGTTTAATTATTTTCTCCCCTTTTTCATTAAGGTAATAGTAGGAAAGCAGTCCGCTACTAATAAAAGCAATATCTTTAGGTATCGCCCCCTGATCTAGGTAATTATCCCCTTTTGAAATACTAGATGTCTTCAATAAAGCAGACCATGCGTTTTTTGATTCCTCAGAGATCGAAGAATAATGTTCTATAAATTCCCAAAATGCTGCCATATCATAAAGATAAAGGAAAAGTTTCTTATTCCTCAACATATGTAAAGAATTTTGAGAATTTAGGCATCTAACTTTGCTACTACAAAAATCAATTACAATGATAAAATCGTTATTTGCCTTAGTCGCTATGTGCATGGGAAGCAAAATGTTTTCTCAAAAAGTCGACTCATTGAATATTTACAGTACATCTATGAACAAGGAAATTAAAACACTTGTAGTACATCCGTCAAACAGTGGAAATAAGAAGCTGCCAACAGTTTATATACTGCATGGCTACAGTGGCTATCCTAAAAGAACGTTAACACAGGATATTCCTTCTTTATCAGCGCTCAGTGAAGAAATGCAGATGATATTTGTATTACCCGACGGAAATTATGACAGTTGGTATATTGACAGTCCCCGCTTAAAGTACGAGACTTTTATTGCCAAAGAATTGACCAATTATATTCAAAAAAAATACAAGTCTGACCAGTCTAAAACAGCTTTAATGGGCTGGAGTATGGGTGGACATGGAGCACTATATATCGGCTCACGACATCAGGAAACCTTTAGTGCTATCGCGAGCTTGTGTGGAGTCATAGATTTTGTTCCTTTTGGAAAAGAATATGGTGTCTCTAAATTACTAGGTGAAAATCCTGAGAAATGGACCGCGTACACAGCTTTTTCACAGATAAATAAGCTTAAAGACAGTCGGCAAAAAATCCTGATCGGTTGTGGGACTGACGATATCTTGATTGCCCAAAACAGAAAATTTCATGAGCAATTAATCTCATTGAATATTCCTCACATTTATGAAGAGCGTCCCGGTAGCCACGATGCTGCCTATTGGGCTAAAGCTGCTGTTAATCAAATATTCCAACTTCATCAATTCTTTACAAATCATGATTAGTTTTAAATACTTTACAGGTAAGAAAAAATATTTTCTGATCTCTCTACTCTTCATTTTATTGCTTATAGGTTGTTTTAAAAATGAAAATAATCCAGCCTGTGAATCAAAGGATAGGTCAAACATCCACTATGGAAATCCTAAAGAGCTTTTTGATCCTACACCATTTGCTTTTTCACATTCTACAACGGCTTCAGGTAACGGAAATTATGTATTTATTTCAGGACAAAGCGGAGGAGAGGGCTTAGATCATAGGCTTTCCAAAGATTTCAGGATGCAGGTTAAAGCTGCTTTACAAAATCTCAATAATACTCTTAAAGCGTCGGATTTAACTCATGATGATGTACTTAAAATTACAATACTGATTGTTGATCATGATCAGGAGAAACTTAACATATGGAGTGAAGAAATGCGGAAGATATGGAAGAATAATAAATTTCCTGCGAGTACTTTAATACCGGTTCCAAAACTCGCTTTGGACGGAATGCTCATAGAAGTTGATGCAATTGCGTTTAAACCATTATAGATACTTTTTATTTCTATATTTTTAAGCATTTTATGGGTATAAAAAAGAGACAACTATTTATAGTTGTCTCTTTCAGTGAGCGCGAAAGGATTCGAACCTTTGACCGTCTGCTTAGAAGGCAGATGCTCTATCCAGCTGAGCTACGCACCCTAAAATTTTTGATTGTCGGGGCGGCAGGATTCGAACCTGCGACCTCCTGGTCCCAAACCAGGCGCGATGACCGGACTACGCTACGCCCCGATTGAGGTCATCTTTAACAAGAATTACCTTGTTTTTTGTGGGTGCAAATATAGAATGTTTTTTTGAATTATGAAAATAAAATGCGAAATAATTTTAAATAATATTGTATTACCATTTTATAAAGTATTGGTCAATCTTTTTAATTAAAAATTGATTTTAATCTAAATTTTCCTGAAGCTGTTTTTATAAGTATATTATTACCTTTTTTAAATTTTTAGTTGAAGAAATAAATATTAAACCAGAAAGAACAACAGCGTACATTGAAGCTAAAATCTATTTATCTTTGAAGAACGAAACAAAAGTTTGTATAACACGAGCCTTCTATTGTAAAAATTTTCAAAGATGGTAAAAGCTTCTCCAATTAAAACATATCATTTTATGCCCTATAAATACGGGACAGAATTATTGTTGGATCTTGGACGTATTGAAACATTGAAAAATTATGTACTGGACCGGACCTTACATCAAGTCAGTTTTTACGAAATTGTTTTCATTGAAGAGGGATCGGGAACATTTTCACTGGATGGCAAGGTAATGTCTATAAGTCCCGGAACCATCATTTTTATCAGCCCCGGGCAGGTTCGCCGCTGGGAAATCAAAGAAAAGATAAGAGGCTATACATTGTTCTTTGAAAAAGATTTTCTTCACCTCTTCTTTTCAGATGAGCTGTTTCTGTACCGGTTTCAATACTTTCATCAGTATTCTCATTCCACTGACATAAAGATCGATGAAAGATCATTCGGGAAATGCCTGGAGCTTTTACAGGAAATAGAACGGGAGTTCGGACAAATTCAGAATGACAGCAATCATTTGATCAGGTCTGTACTTTATCAGTTGCTTATCGTTCTCAACCGCTATTATGCAGGGATCTATAACGTTCAGAGGGACACTTACATCCATGCAGATTTCTACAGATTCCGCTCTTTGCTGGAAAAGAAATTTCTAGAAAATCAAACCGTTGAAAGCTATACTAAAATGCTTAATGTAAGTCCCGGATTTCTTAATAAAGTCTGCAGGCAGTTCAGCGGATTAACAGCACAGCAAATGATTCATCACAAACTCATTTCAGAAATAAAAAAAGAGTTGCATCAGAATAAATCTGCAAAAGAGATCTGCTACGACTTCGGATTTTCCGATCCTTCCAACTTTAACCGTTTTTTCAAAAAATTTACCCGTACCACGCCCCAGCAATACCGAAAGAATATATGAATTGACAATTCTGAAGATAAAATGACCATTTTGCAGCATATCAATCTTCCTAATTTTACCAAAAAAAGGAAAATGATAAAATCGGTAACATTAAGTCTTCTATTCTTTATAATGAGCTTGTTTTGCATAAAGGCAGAACAATTATATGTTAATCCCATAACCGGCAATGACATGAATTCAGGGGCAAAGACACAGCCTTTAAGATCCCTTTCAGAAGCCGCAAGACGCATTAATCTAAATAAAGACCAGGGAGAAACAACAATCATCCTTGCAGAAGGTGTGCATATGATCACCAAAACGGTACTGTTTACTAATGATAAATATACTTTTACCAACCGTCTAACCATCCGTGCTGAAGTGATGCCCGATGATGCAGACTGGACACCCAAAAAAATGCCGGTCGTTATGACCATTGTACCTACTGAACCCGGTGTGGGGGGAGAAGAAGCGAAAGGTATACAACCCGAGGTAAGCCACGTTACCATTGCGGGTCTTCGGTTTACAGGCAGCCCAGATTATACGTATCTCGATGCCAATAATTTACGACGTTCATATCCCATCTGGCGCGACGGAAAAAAACTGGACGATCTGCTTGTAACACAATGTTTATTCGCTGGAAATGCAGATGTACTGCCATTACATGTAGGAGTGATCGCCAATGGCTATGGTTTGGTTATTGACCATTGTGTTTTCTTCAACTGTAAAATACCTGTTGTCTTCTGGAAAAATGAAGGAAAGGTCGGCAGTCGCAATGCCATGCAACATTCGTTGGTCTCTGGTGGCTATTTCTGCGGGGTCTGGACTACTCAAGGTACCAATGGCGATGATTTCGATTTTCATCATAACATTATCGCCAACACCAGCACAGTATGGATCAGGGAAAAAGGAAGCACACGCCGGTATAAGGCTTCTGACTGTATTTTTGTGAATTATAATAAACTGGCAGGATACGGAAGCGGGCCGTTGAGTGACAGTAATGCTACTTCTACAGATTTTCTGGAAATGAAAAACGTACAGACCACCGGAACCGTGATCATTGAAAAAGATCAGAGTAAACGAAATTATCTGCAATTGGCGGAAGGTTCACTGGGTTCGAATCTAAATGCCGGACTTTTTAAAAAGTAAGTTGTAATCATAACAGTCATAAACTCTTTATAGTAAGAAGTATGAAAAGATTAATAACAACCTTATTTCTTTTTCTGTTAATCTCAGAAAGTGCATACGGCCAAAAAGTAATTCTAGATGAGAGCAATCTTTTACCTAATAAAGTTTATATGCAAATTGTCAACCTGGAAGGTGAAAAAGTTGTCAGGGTCGTAAAAAACAGTTCGGTGAAAGAAGCGGACGAACCTACATTTGTTAAGATAAAGAACACAAACTTTAAAAATGGCAGTATCGAGGTAGAAGTTCTAAGCCGGCTGCTCCCTACGGCTGCTCCAACCGATCGTGGGTTTATTGGACTGGTATTCAGAATTGATGATGATATGAATTCGAAATTTGAATCCATATATATACGTCCAACGAATGGCAGAGCCGAAGACCAGGTGAGACGCAATCACTCGATTCAATACTTTTCTTACCCAAATTTTAAATATGAACGTCTAAGAAAAGAAAGTCCCGAGAAGTACGAGTCGTATGCCGATATGGGTTTGAATGAATGGATCACCATAAAAATTGAAGTCAAAGATAGCCAGGCAAAACTTTTTTTAAATAAGAACAAATACCCTTCCCTTATCGTGAACGATCTTAAACACGGCCCGGATGAAACGGGTGCCATCGGCTTATTTGTCGATGTTGGTACTGAGGGCTATTTCCGAAATCTGAAAATTATCCCTTCTTCTCCGGAACCGACAGGAAAATAACGTGATAGGTAATCATTAAAGCCGGGAGAACTTTCAATCTTCCTTATCATACAGTCATTAAACCATAAATCAATATCATGAAGTTAAAAAAATATATTGTTGCAATTTTCTATGCATTATCATCAACAGCTGTCGTTTCGGCTCAATATAAGGAGCCGGAGAAAAAGGATAAGATTGAAGCGCTTTATCCGCAGGTTCATTTTGATTCATTACAGGCGAAACAGAAACTTGCCAAAGGTACGGCTACCATCAAAGGGATAGCTTTTACAAAAGCGAAGAGCAAATGGGGGCTCAAAGTGGGACAACGTATATATGCCAACCAGATAAAGGTTACCTTGTTCCCGGTAACACCATATCTGGAGTCTTGGTATACTTTGAGAAAAGAAAAAGAAAGCCTCAGAAAAAGACGTTATGTCTATCTCTCCAAAAATGCCTACAGGTACAGGCTTGAAGCAATTACCAATAGCGACGGAGAATTTACGTTTCCTGACATGAAGCCGGGCAAATATTTTCTGCAAGGTTTTCTCGGCTATACGCACAATGGGACATATAATGAATATACCGGAACCGGGTACAACAACTACGGCGGACAGACAGACTACTATCAACAAAAGAGCTATTCTGTTGACCACGAGGACAGGATAGAAGCATTTGTAGAGGTAAAAGAAGACGGCGAAATCGTTAGAGTTAACCTTCATTAGTTTACAAAAATATCTTACCATGATAACAGATAAAAAAATCACCGGACTGCTGTTCCTTGTACTATTGCTCTTAGGAATTGCGGTATATGCCCAAGTCAGTGATATATTTCAAAAAGCAAAAGACAAAACCACAATAACAAAAGACAAAAAAATTGACAAAAATAACACTTCAGAAGAAGAGAAAGCCGCAGATAAATCAGGGAACCGCACTAGCACCGTAGTGTCTGGTGATTCGCTGATATTCGCAGAAGATTTTTCGGCATTTCAGCCAGGTACCATTGCTACAAGCTTCAAAACCAATGGAGCGGCTACTATTAGAACGGTAGCAGGTCAGAAAGGGAAATGGCTGGATTTAGGGGATAAGGAGATTTACAAATTTTCGAATCCGCTCAACTATCCCCGCCAGTTTACCTTATCTTTTGACATTATCGCAAAAGCAGAACAGGCGAAAGATATTGCGCCATTGTCGCTTGGTTTTGCCAGCGATAACAGTGTCCACCATTATGCTAGCAATATCGGGACTTATGTGCAACTGCACTACTACGATACGAATCAGGTTAATATAGGCAGCAGTACGCCGGAAAAATTTGTAAATAAGATCTTTGATCTTCAGCCATGGGTCAATCGTCCGCTACATATAGTCCTGTCAGTTGACGGCGAGCGAATGGCGGTATATCTCAATGATATAAAGCTAGCTGATGAAGTTCTCTTCAGTCCTGCAGTGGCTAAAAATTTTTATATTACGGCACCGTGGCGATATTCCAATGATTCAGCGGTACTGGTAAGTAATTTCAAAGTTTCAGGAAGGAATAGAACTAAATAGTATCTGCAGTCCAGTAACTTATGGCAATCCATCTTGAGATATTGAGGAATAAAAACGTATATAATGTCAATTAGACGCTAAAAAATATTGGAAAACTTTCTCCGGTATTATGAAAAATGGAAAATTCGACTTTGTCAGAGAATTAATACCAAACACACATGTTATAATAAAAATAAAATATTAATGAAGACTTTTTTCAAATGGTTTAAACGGATAGGATTAGGTTTAACAGCACTGATTATATTGTTACTTATTGCAGGATTTATCTTTGAAAGAGTATCCCGAAATGATGCAGAAAAAATAACGCCAGACGGCAATTTTGCAGAAGTTGACAATCATCAGCTGCATTATTACAAAAAAGGAAGTGGTGGACCGACTGTTGTTTTTGAAACAGCATTCGATCCTGCCGGACATCTGCAGTGGTACCATATTCAACAACAGTTACCGGTTTCTTATACAAGTTTTTCGTATGACAGGTCAGGAATATTATGGAGCGAACGTGGCCAGAATCCAAAATCAGGTGAAAAGATAGCTGAAGAACTGCATCTTCTGCTCGAAAAATCTAACGTACCTAAACCTTATATTCTAGTGGGACATTCATTTGGAGGTACACTTGTCCGATTTTTTGTCAATCAATATCCTCAAGATGTTACGGGCGTAATATTGGTGGATAGTCAATGTCCTGATGATAAAAAATATCTGTCACCGGAACTGTTCAAAATGGTCAATCAGGGGTTGCCAGGTGGTTTTCTAAAATTTGCAAATACTTTTGGGTTGGCAAGATTAATGTTCAAAGGTATGTTTCCCGCTGAAAAACAATATAAATATCAAAATTCCATGATGCCCACTTTACTTTACAAAAGCGCAGACGCAGTTTTGGAAGAACAGGATCATATGAGCTCTATCAAAAAAGATGCAGCAAAAATAAAGTCTTTCGGTACTATACCTCTTTTGATACTGACCGCCTCAGATCCAAAGCGTTATGATTCTTCTATTAAAGATAAAGAATTAAAACTTGAAATGATCAATGCATGGAATAAAATGCAAAAAGATTTTTTACTTCTTTCAACGGACAGCAAACAAATCTTAGTTCCCAATAGTGGTCACTATATCAACCAGGATAATCCAAAAGCCGTTGAAAAAGTAATCAATGATATGGTAGATAAAATATTGCATCAAAAATGAGTTATTATATGTATATGACTCGACGCTAGAATTTTATTGAACCTTTATACATTAGTTAAAATATCAACTTTAATTATCACTTTCACTAAGTCCAAAACGTTATTTAAATTTTTAAAAGTAACGAAATAATTAGAAAATTTTACCGTACTGGTGAACTTGCAACTATATTTTATCCACCTCCTGTGGGTGCAAAGTTCCACACTATGCTGATTCTTCGACGTCTGTCGCTTATCGCTTACATCGAAAAAAACTGAGAAATTTGTTATCCCACTTTTTTGAACAATCGAGGCAATCTTTTTTAAAATCTATTGTCTTTTAAATAAAATAATTTTAAAATATTAAGTCATGAGAAAATTTCAAATCTTTTCTTTAGTGTTTGTATTGCTACTCAACTTTACTTATGCACAAACCACCACTTTTATTTCCGAAGGTACTAATCAACCCCTTTCACAGGTTTCTGTGTTTGGGAAAGACGGAAGCATCGTTGCTTACTCCGATATTGACGGAAAGATAGAACGGAAATTATTAAACCCTTCTCAGGAAAAATATCAGTTGGTGTATGATAATTTTTTATTGGGAACATTTTCTTACACTGAATTGGATAAAGATGTAGTAAAAGTAAAAGATAGAATTAAAGATATTGAACCTGTTGTCATAAAAAATGATAAACCATCAAAATATCTTCTGATAAAGGGAAACTTTAATGCTTATGTTACCGTAAATAATATGCTTAACTGTTATGTAGATGGAATAGTAACTTACGTTTTCGATAACAAAAACAAAAAAGTAAAGGATATAAAGATACAACAGTACCGTATTTTCAGTCTAGAAAATGCAGCTTTTCTAAAGAAGCAGACCGGATCTTGGGATTATAGAATGTTTTTAGATTTACCCAGACTGAAACATGCAGGAAACCTGGAAAAATATGACAATGGTACCTTTAAGATAAAAGAACTGAAAACACCGGTTAAGGACGAAATAGAAGTTAGCGGTGAAGATCTTCAGGAAAAAGAAATGGCTCTTTTGGGTTATAGACTTTTTGATATTCGTACAGTTGCTCATTTCTCTTTCGAAAAAAATTCAAAAAAAGCGCTTCGTGATTTTAATGAATACAATGAAATTAAATTCCTAAAACTAAAACATAAAGCTGAGCCCGACTATAATCAGATTATTTCTTATAAGAACTTTTATCCAACCGAGCTTGAGTTTAGCAATGAGAATGATGTCCCGGGAGTAAATTATAAAAAGGATCAAAGTAATTACACCGAAAAATATTGGGAGGGACAAACATTTCCTAATATGCAAACGGTTTTCAGCTCGTTTTTTAAAGATGATTTAAAAGAAAAATAAAATCCTCTCTAAAAATACGCAGATAACATCGGAAAATTACCTAACAAAAATGCAGCAGAATCTGTACAATGAGCAAAGAAAACTCTTCGCCGCCCCAGACATTGAGCATTGTCAGGACTGGTGCCAAAAGTATATCCTGCATGAGCAGTATATTGAAGATGGTACTGCCAAAACCTGTATTTAAAAGATTGAATTTTTTCAAATACTCAGTGACAACTGCCGTGCTGTTGAAAAAAGAAAAGTATCGTTATCAACGTGATGCTTTAATGTCCTGATGATAAAAATATCTGTCACCGGAACTGCTCAAAATGGTCAATCAGAGGTTGCCAGCTGGCTTTTTAAAATTTGCTAATACTTTTGGGTTGGCAAGATTAATGTTCAAAGGTATGTTTCCTGCTGAAAAACAATATAAATATCAAAATTCCATGATGCCCACTTTGCTTACAAAAGCGCACACGCGGTATTGGAAGAATAGGATCACATGAGCTCTATCAAAAAAGAAGGAGCAAAAATAAAGTCTTTCGGCACTATACCTCTTTTGATACTGACCGCCTCAGATCCAAAGCGTTTTGATTCTTCTATTAAGGATAAAGAATTAAAACTTGGAATGATCAATGCTTGGGATAAAATGCAAAAAGATTTTTTACTTCTTTCAACGGACAGTAACTAATCTTAGGTCCCAATAGTGGTCACTACATCAATCACGATAATCCAAAGGTCGTTGAAAATGCAATCAATGATATGCTAGATAAAATATGGCGCCAAAAATGAGTTACGATTTGTATATGATTCGATGCTGGAATTTTATTGAACACTTTATACATTAGCTAAAATATCAACTTTAATTATCACTTTCACTAAGTCCAAAACGTTATTTAAATTTTTAAAAGTAACTTTATGATTAAAAATAAATACATTATGATACTGTTTTTAATGTTCATTCAATTATTGTTTGGACAGGAAGTTTCAATCTTTCAGGATAGTATTTCAGCTAATTTCAATGAAATAAAAATTGCGGCAGACAAACATAAACAACTATGGGGGAAAGATTTATATGGACCGATATTATTTGTCAATCCTGATACGAGGCAAATAGTTGCAAACTTTTCCGGCAGCACAGGTATGCTCAAGCAAAACGGCAATATTTATTCCGGAATTTTACCTTTCGAAATTAATATTGCAAATACAGCTGTCAATTGGGATGGCAGACATTGGGCTATGATTATGCTTCCATTGCCAGTCAATAAACAGGACAGAATAAATTTGCTTGCCCACGAATTGTTTCACGTAAGTCAACCATTGTTAGGGTTTCAACTATTTAACGTTGAAAACAATCACCTTGATCAAAAGAATGGTAGAATTTATTTACGTTTGGAACTTGAAGCGTTAAAGAAGGCTTTACAAACACATAATAAAATTGAACGAAAAACGCATCTTACCAATGCCTTAACTTTTAGAAAATACAGATATTTACTTTATCCCGGAGCAGACATTACTGAAAACTTATTGGAATTAAATGAAGGAATTGCTGAATATACAGGTTCAATAATTAGCGGAAGAGATAGAATGCAATTATCCGAACATTTTATTAAAAACATAAACTCTTTTCTACGCAATCCTACATTTGTCCGGTCATTTGCTTATCAAACAATTCCTATCTACGGTTACTTACTTGATGATACAAAAAAAGGTTGGAACAGAGAAATAACAATCAAGACAAATCTGACGGACTATTTCATAAAAGCATTTGATATAACAATATCCAATGATTTAAGGAAAACAACTGCCTTACTTTTAAATCAATACAACGGAAAAGCAATTATTTCGGAAGAAGAAGCGAGAGAAAAAGAAACACAAAAAATGATTGCGGAATATAAAAGTAAATTTATTACGCAACCGCATTTTGAACTCGTATTTGAGAAAATGAATGTATCTTTTGATCCAAGAAATATTATACCTATTGAAGACAAGGGAACAGTCTATCCAAATATTAGAGTCACTGATAAATGGGGAATACTTACCGTAGAGAATGGGGCATTAATGAGCTCTAAATGGGACCGCATTTTAGTCACCACTCCTTTGAAAACGGAGAATAAGATTATAAGCGGAGAGGGTTGGGTACTAGAACTTAATGATGGGTATTCTGTAATAAAAGATGACGTAACAGGTAATTATAAACTGACAAAAAACCAGAAAAAAAGATAGTATAACCCTAAGGAGATTTCGAATTTGCGAAAAAGTCCTATAGGAAATATATTGAGGCTCTCTAGACGATTCCAAGCCGGTAGTTCGATAGATGGGGAAATAATTACAGATTACGGAGTAAAAAATACTTATATAAATTTAGGAACAGGATATGGATTTGGTACAACTACTTCTAATACTATTAATATCAATAAATGGTTGAAAAGAAATATTTATCGTAGTCCGCAATTTTATTAAATAAATTATATGAAATTATATATTATATTACTACTAACGTTAATAGCATGCTCTAAGGAAGATCATCATAGTAAATATCTTCAAAGAATGGCTGATGAAGAATGCTTTTTAGTTGTAAATGTTCCTCCTCGTGATAACTCTGTCTGGTTTGTAGTTAAGGGGTACGATCCAATTACGCATGAATCTAAGGTTTGTAAAACTCATAATAGGTGGTGGAATTTATTTGCTAATGAAATGGAATTTGGGGATACATTAGTTAAGAAAAAGGGCGAATTAATTTTTGAAATTCGTAAAAAAGATACTATTATTTATCATGATCGCAGGACAATAGCCGAAAAACTATAATGTCAATAGGAAATGTTTTTATTTAATGTTCATAAAAAGCTGCATTCTATTAATTGATAAATTACAAAAGTATTATTGTATGCTTGACTCATGCTTTAAAAACTTATGACAAATTGAAGATGTTTTTATTAAATCTTATGTATGAAAGAAATAATATTTTTCCATTTATAAATATGACTTTTGATAGAAATACAAAAAGATAATTTAGGATATCGGCTTACTTTACAAGAAGCCGATATTTATTTGAAAGATAATTTCCTTAGTAAGAAATGTGATTCTTAATCTTAACTCAAAATTTAAGGAGAGTATATGCTATTTAAAAAAATATCTAATTTCCTTAAATTATAACTTTTGATAAAAAAGAGCAAACAATTAATGTTTTTTATTATAAACTAAATATTAAATAAGAGTTATGTATTATGTATTATGTATTATGTATTATGTATTTTGAATAATTTGTAAGAGGCAGCAAGAATAAAATAACACATAAAACAAAAAGCCTCACAATAAGAATTGTGAGGCTTTTTGTGAGCGCGAAAGGATTCGAACCTTTGACCGTCTGCTTAGAAGGCAGATGCTCTATCCAGCTGAGCTACGCACCCATTATAATTTTGAAAAAATTATGAAAACTGTCGGGGCGGCAGGATTCGAACCTGCGACCTCCTGGTCCCAAACCAGGCGCGATGACCGGACTACGCTACGCCCCGAAAGATATATAGAAAAGCGGAGGGTAAGGGATTCGAACCCTTGCGACACTTTCGCGTCGACAGTTTAGCAAACTGCTCCGTTAACCACTCCGGCAACCCTCCTGTTTATCTTATTTTTTGATGATCGTTGTTCTGTTATTGCGAGTGCAAATATAGAATAGATTTCTTTATTTACCAAATATTTTTCAAGAAAAATTTGTGTATTTTTACGCTAATAAACGATTAAAAAAGCAAACAAATGCGTAAAACATTATATATCATCGGCTTAAGTTTTTTTGTTTTTTCCTGTACTTCACAGAAAAATGTCAAGCAAAATGCTTCGCGTACCAATAAGCAGGTAGTACAGCCAAAAACTCCGGTAGCAAAGACTCCTAGCGAGAAGCCAAAACCTCAGATTACGCACGAAGGAGGAGTCGATTTTTTCACAACCAATATTGCAGATGCCACTAAAAATAACAATACAGTAAGTTACGGTTCAATTGTATCGGCAAAACCTGCCGGATATAAAGTGGTAAAAACATATTTTCCTGCAGTAGGACAGAATTTCAGACAGCGCTATTTGATTCTTCACTATACCGCTTTACCGGATGATAAGTCGGTTGCTGTTCTTACACAGCAGGAAGTAAGTGCACATTATCTTGTCAATAATACCGGAGATAATGAGATTTACCAACTGGTAGACGAAAACAAACGTGCCTATCATGCAGGAGTGAGCTCTTGGAGAAGTGACAAAAATTTGAATGACACTTCCATAGGCATAGAAATTGTAAATGCAGGATTCAGAACAGATTCTGCAAAGACCAGAGTGTTTGCAGCTTTCAGTGATGACCAGATAAAAAAAGTGGCCGCATTGGCTAAAGATATTATTACAAGATATCAGATTCCTGCTACCAATGTATTGGCGCACTCTGACATTGCAGCTACCAGAAAACAAGATCCAGGCCCTCTTTTTCCTTGGAAAAAATTATATGATGAATACCAGATCGGGATGTGGTATGATGAAGCGGCTAAACAGACTTTCCTTACACAGGCGCAGACAGATTTTACAACAAGATATAGCGAGCCTGCTTTTATTTTTATGATTCAGACTGCCTTGCAGAAATTCGGTTATGGTCTTGAACTTACCGGAGCCTGGGATGATAGTACCAAAAAAACAATTGAAGCTTTCCAGTACCATTTCAGACCTGAGAAATACGACGGGATTATGGATGCCGAAACATGGGCAATTTTACAGGCATTAAATCAAAAATATCCGATAAAATAAGTAATTTTGAAGTGCATCTTGATGATGCATTTTTTTGAATCAATACATTAGGTTTTTAAATACTATTTTAATGGAAAATTACAGAAAGGAAAGCGATCTTTTAGGTGAATTAAATGTGCCTGTAAACGCTTACTATGGTGTACAAACCCAGAGAGCAATAGAGAACTTTAAGATTTCCGGGCAGCTCCTGTCTTCATACCCAGAATTTATAAAAGGACTTGCTTTTGTAAAAAAAGCGGCTGCCAAAACCAATTATGAATTAGGGCTTCTTGATGAAAATCTGTATTTCAAAATTGCTGAAACCTGTGATGAACTGATTAACGGAGAATTACACGAGCAGTTTCCGGTAGATATGATTCAGGGAGGAGCAGGAACTTCAATCAATATGAATGCGAATGAAGTGATTGCGAACAGAGTATTGGAAAAGCTTGGAAAAAACAAGGGAGAATATGAATTCTGTTCTCCCAATGACCATATTAACCTTTCGCAGTCTACCAACGATGCCTATCCTACGGCAATCAAAATGGGACTGTTACAGATGAACGATACCTTGGTAAGCAAGCTTATCAAAATTGTGGATGCTTTCCGTGAGAAAGGAAAAGAATTCCAGGACGTAATCAAAATGGGGCGTACTCAGCTTCAGGATGCGGTTCCTATGACACTGGGACAAGAATTTGAAGCCTTTGCTGCTACTTTGGAAGAAGATATTTCCAAGCTGAATAACAATGCAAACCTTTTTGTTGAAGTAAATATGGGAGCAACGGCTATCGGAACAGGAATTAATGCTCCTTTAGGATATGCGGTGCTTTGCGCTAAGAATCTGGCTGAAATTACAGGCTATCCTATCGTTTCTGCGCCCGATCTGGTGGAAGCAACTCCGGATACAGGTTCTTATGTAATTTATTCATCTGCAATGAAACGTCTTGCCGTGAAATTATCAAAAATATGTAACGATTTAAGATTGCTGTCTTCAGGGCCAAGAGCCGGACTTTCTGAAATCAACCTGCCTCCAATGCAGCCGGGATCATCCATCATGCCTGGAAAAGTAAACCCTGTAATTCCTGAAGTGGTAAACCAGGTTTGCTTTAAAATTTTTGGAAACGACCTTACCGTGACTTTTGCAGCCGAAGCCGGACAATTACAGCTGAATGTCATGGAGCCGGTGCTTTCCCATGCAATCATGGAAAATATTCACTTCCTGAGCAATGCATTAGATACCCTTCGTGAAAAATGTATTACAGGGATCACAGCGAATAAGGAAGTTTGTTTAAATATGGTAAAACACAGTATAGGTATTGTAACCGCACTTAATCCTTATATCGGATACAAACAGTCTACCCAGATTGCCAAAGAAGCATTGGAAACAGGAAAAAGCGTATATAATTTAGTATTGGAAAAAGGTTTGCTTTCCCAGGAAAAACTGGATGAAATCCTTGATCCGAAAAATATGCTGAAACCCCACAACAAGTAATATAATTGATGAGTGATAAATGTTAGTAGACACTTATATCATTTATCACTTATCATCCATCATTTATAAAAATATCTTTTGAAATTTTTAATCATCATTCCTGCGCATAACGAAGAAGCGCATTTGTCATTTACATTGGAATCTTTACAGCAACAGAGTTTTAAAGATTTTAAAGTAGTGATCGTTAACGATGGCTCTACAGATACGACGCCTGAAGTAATCAAACGCTTTACGGATACAGACTCACGTTTCGAAACCATTAATCTTCAGAAATCTGCTCATCAACCCGGTTCAAAAGTTGTCGCAGCTTTTAAAAATGGGTTAAATACTCAAAACCCTGAAGAATTTGAGGTGATCTGTAAATTTGATGCAGATATTATTATTCCTGAAAACTATCTTCAAATTATAAACGAAGCCTTTCTGAATAACCCAAAATATGGTTTGGTGGGAGGATTGCTATATGTAGAGAAAAACGGAGAATGGGTATATGAAGGCAATTCCAACAAAAACCACGTTCGCGGACCAATGAAAGCTTACAGAAAAGAATGCTTTGACGCAATGGGCGGATTGAGGGAAACGTTGGGCTGGGATAATATTGATGCTATTTTGCTTGAAAGTTTAGGCTGGAAAGAAGTGGTTTTGCCGGAGCTACACGTGAAATTATTAAAAATAAAAGGAAGTGATTACACCATAAAACCGGCAGATTATTACGGAAGATACTTTTATTTCTTAGGGTTGAACAGGTTTTTAGCATATATCGCCTCGTCAAAAGAAGCGATGAAAAATAAATCCTTATCATTCTTCATACAAATCGTTAAAGCTTATGAAAGCTGCCGTTCTCAGCGATTAGAACTTAAAATTTCAAAAGACGAACAAAAAGTAATTAACGATAAGCGTTGGAATGCCTTAAAAAAGAAATGGTTGAAAATTTGAAAAAGATCGCCTACATAGAAATTGATACTCATGCTGAAATTGCACAGAATTTTCTGGAGCTGATGCGGGATTCTGAAAACTTTGCGGTAGATTATTATTTTTCTGAAAAAATAAAAAAACAAATTCAGGCAGGTGAGGAAAACGTTTTTCTTTCAGACAGTTCGATGATTGCTGAACAGCTGAAAACTAAAAAATATGACCTGATTGTTGTTGGAACTGTTCATCGGTATTTCAACACTTTTCAAACAATTGCTCAGAAATACAACACCGCTTTTATTGTTCATAATATCAATTTTACCGGTCTTTCAAAATTCATTCTGTTCAAAAATATTTTTAAGGAAGATCTTGTTTACAGATTGAAATTATGGTGGAAAGAAGGGCTATTCAGTGTTTCTGCAGCGTATAAGAAGGCAAAAACATTATTGGTGCTGGATGAAGCACTCCGCTCTGAAAAATATCAATTCTTACCACTTTTTTATACAAAAGATTTTGAAAAACCATCAGATCCAAAATTAGTGATCGTTATTCCTGGAGGTGTTTCCCAAAAAAGAAGGGATTATAAAAGAATTTTTGCTAAAATAAAAGAAATAGAGAAAGGTTTTAAAGAGGGTAAGGTTAAAGATAAACTAATTGAATTTGTCTTTTTGGGAAAAGCAAAAGGATCTGAACTAAAAGAAATTACGGATTTAGAACGATCTCTTGAATTTATTACTATTCAGTATTTTCCGGACCGCCTTTCTTCAGAAGATTTTGAAAAATGGATGCATGAAGCCGATGTTTTATGGTGTCCGATCCAACAGGAAACAGAATTTTTCAGTCATAAAGAACTCTATGGAATAACCAAAATGACAGGAAATCTGGGTGATGCTATCAAGTTTGGGAAATGGGCTGTTTTTCCGCGTAATTATCCTTCAAAATCAGATTTTATTATTCCCGAAGAGGAAAATGTTATTGAACAGTTTGAGGCGCTTAAAAACACATCGTATGACTTTCAGAAAAAATATAACAGGAAATCTATCCAGGAAAATCTTGAGAATACTTTAATGAGTCTGATTTCTATTTAAACTTAAAAATACTTTTGATGAAGTTTTTGTTCAGGTAATCTTCGATCGGGAAAACTTTTGTGAAATAATTTCCGATAAAAATCAATATCAGAACCACTGCCGGTTTGTATATCAGATTGATGAAATTGTTGTCAAAATTTGGTAAAACAATGGCTACAGTAATGGCTAAAGTACAGATAATGGAAACAAAGATCATTTCTATAGTTAAAGGCGAAACCTTGAAGACTACATAATTGAAAATGATTTTCACAACATTGTAAGTCGTTAAGGAAATCGCTGTAGATAAAGCAATTCCGACAAGTTTCAGCTCTGTGTTTTTGATGAAATAGAAATTAAGACCAATCGTTAAGCCCGCCAATAAAAGCATCACCAGAATATTGAAGCGGTAATATTTTGAAAGGGAAATGATGTTCCCGTTGAATCCTGTTGCCAAATCGATTAAAACAGCAGAACCCCAGATCCAGATCACCGGTTCATATAGTCTTAGCATGACCCCGTTTTTAGGCATAAACTGAGTGAGATACGGAAAACCTACCATAATGCATGAAAACAGTACAGCTCCCAAAAAATATAGGGTAAGAGAAGTTTTTTTGTGGAATCTGTCGAGGCCTTCCATATCACCATCCGCAAGATGCTGACTGATAATGGGCGCAGAGATATTGAATAATCCAAGCTGCGGAATCGAGATCAGGGAGATCAAAGCATACAGGACGGAGTAGATCCCGTTTTCTTCCATTCCCATAAATTCACCGATCATAAAGCTGTTGATGGCAAGATAATTCCCGAAAGTTCCTAAAAACCCGAAGAAACTGTAGTTCAGAAATTCTTTCCAGAAACCGTCTTTTTTAAAATAATCGGTGCTTATATCAAAATTGATCTTCTGAAGCTTATTCGTGTAATAAATATATCCGAAAAGCATAAGGGCAAAAATCCCAAAGAAAAACGCCAGTGCAATATTCTGGGAAAAAGAAAAATAAAAGAAAAGGCAAAAAGCTCCCAGATTGGCAATTTTAGGAAAAAGATTGTCAAAAATATTGGAAACTACAATTCTTTTAAAGTTGGAGATATATTTATTGAAAATCGCACAAAGCGACAACACTAAAATTAAGGGTAAGATAATTTCTTTGATTTTCCAGGCCTCCGAATGCAAGAATTTCGGATAGAAATAGGGAAGAGCGAAAAATACAATACAAAAGATGAGGAAATTAATAAGAATGCTCACCAATGACAGGGAAAGCATATTCTGGGTTTTTCCGTCTTTTTGCAAAGAATAAAAAAATTTTACATTCGCATAAGAAATTCCGAAAACAACAAAAGGTACAAGCATTTCTGCAGTCTGCATGCTGTAACGGAGTTTTCCGTAAAATTCAAAATCATTTGGAAAAATAAAAAGTGCCGAAACCGTCCCCAGTAAAAAACCAATATACCCGATAATGGAATATTTGAAGCCCTGCCTTGCTACTAAACTCATAGGTTTCTTATTGGATTTTAGGGGTGAAAATAATGTTATTGATGTATTCGGTCTTGTTTTTTTCGTTGGAGCTGTTTTTCAGCAAAACTTCCTCAGTCAGTTCCTCCAGCTCAAAGTTTTTTCTGTTCAGGTATTTTACATCAAATCCCCATGAAGCTACTTCAGCAATTTCATTCCAGATAGGAGTGTTGTGATGTCTTTGTTCCATCTCCACCATCAAAGTTGGCTTAAACTTCTCTATCGTTCCCCTGGCTCCGTTCAGGGTTTTCATTTCATTGCCCTCAACATCTATTTTGATAAAGTCAAGCTTGGTGATGGCCTCTTTTTTTGCCCAGTCATCCAGTTTGATGACTTCTACTTTTTCGGTGTAGCTTTTTTCTTCGCCTTTTTCTTTATAGGAAGTATTCAGCGTTCCGCGGGAAGCAATCATTTTACCGTTAATGATCGGAACCTTAAATTCAGCTGTTGTATTTTCGTCAGAAAGCGCCACAGAATGAATGTGCATCAACGGAAATAATCTTTTTAATCTGCTATTAAGCTTTTTATTGGGCTCAAAACCGTAAATGTTCTGGGGCTTAAGTTTATCTTCCAGGTGGTACAAAAAAGTTCCTACATTAGCTCCGATATCAAAAATCACAGAATGGTCCTGAAGATATTCTTTAATCCAAACCAGTTCAGGCTCTACATTGCGTGTAGAAAAGTTTTCTTTGGTAAGCTTGTATAAGCTTTTAAAGTATCTTCTTTTGTAAAAACTCGGACTGATATATTGAAGATTTTCTGCAATCCTTTGATATAAAGACATTGGTGTAGATTTAGACGGGATGCAAAGATACACAAAAATGTTAAATTCCTGTTAAAAATTTCAAAATGTATTTAATTGATTATCAAGGTTTAATTTGGCTTTTGTGTTCTGCGGAATTTTATAAAAAAGGAGCATTCAGAAAATCATTTAAAGGTTTCATTAGCCTGAAAATTTTTGTAAGATTTTTTGCTGCATCCTTATTCAGTATTTCTTCATCTTTCAGATAATATATTACGATGAAATTTTTTAGCTTTAAAAATTCAGCCATCGGATCTTCTTTTTCAAAACCTTGCGGAATTTTTTTGAGTTTGTCGTCCTGATCCAGTTCAGGGAAATGTTTTTTAAATTCTTTATTGTTCAGAATGGCAAGAAACTCATTTCCATACAATGAAATCTCTTTTCGAAGTTCTTTTAAAACAACAGGTTCCGGCATATAAATTCCTCCGGCGATAAAAGATTTTCCGGGTTCAAGATGAAGATAATATCCTCCTTTCTGGCTTCCTTTTCCCATTCCCAAAGATGCTCCAAAATTGGTCTTGTAAGGAATTTTGTCTTTAGAGAATCTGGTGTCACGGTAAATTCTGAATAAAGATTTTTTAGCATCAATTTTAGCTAATTCTTCATCAAATTCAGACATTTCCTTAAGCAGGTCTTCCAAAAATGCAATGACGTTTTGCTGGGACTCTGTGTAAAGATTTTTATTTTCTGTAAACCATTCGCGGTTATTATTTTGATCCAGCTTTTTCAGAAAATCTAACGTTTTTGGGGAAATTACAGAAGGCATATCTTGTTATTTTATTCAAAAATAATGAAATATAAATTGTTGCCCAAATTTTAAATATTTTGGTTAATTGATAATTTATTAAGCCTTTAATTATAAGATGATGATTGAAATTGTGTTGGCGTATTGATAAATTTAAAATAATTATTTTGTGCTTTTTCTGTATAAAATTCAAAATGTTTAGGGTTTTGAAAAATAAAATTATCAATTCCGTAATATAGTATAAAATATAATCCAAATAATAATTGTATCTTTGCAAAAATTTTAAAATATTTAATGAATTTATTTACGGAGACCAATTTAAGTCCTGATATTCTTAAGGCAATTGGCGAACTGGGTTATGAAAGCCCGACAGAAATCCAAAAACAGACTATCCCTTTTATTCTTTCAGATATTCGCGACTTGATCGCACTTGCGCAGACGGGGACAGGCAAAACAGCAGCATTTTCGCTTCCGATTTTGGATATGATTGACGATACGAGTCGCAAAATCCAATTATTGGTGCTTTGTCCGACACGAGAATTATGTCTTCAGATTGCTAAAGACATTAAGAACTATTCTAAATACATGCAGAATGTAAAAACAACTGCAGTGTATGGGGGAAGTAGTATTATGGAGCAGATCAGATCTTTGAAGGATAAACCACAAATTATTGTAGGAACTCCGGGAAGAGTGATCGACTTGATTAACAGAAAAGCATTAGACTTCTCTGCGATTCATTGGCTGGTTTTAGATGAAGCTGATGAAATGCTTTCAATGGGTTTCAAAGACGAATTGGAAACCATTTTAAGCGAAACTCCTGAAACAAAACAGACTTTCTTGTTCTCGGCTACGATGAACAAAGAAGTAGAGAGGATTTCTAAAAATTATCTGACAAAACCTCACAGAATTTCTGTTGGTTCAATTAACGAAGTTAAGAAGAACATCAAGCATGAATATTATGTGGCTGGTTACCGTCAGAAAAAAGAAGCATTGAAAAGATTGATCGATTCAAATCCGAATCAGTACTCAATTATTTTCTGCAGAACAAGAATGGAAACTCAGGAAGTTGCCGATTTCCTGATGCAGAACGGATATGCAGCAGATGCACTTCATGGAGATCTTTCTCAGGCGCAGAGAGATACGGTAATGAAGAAATTCAGATTGAAGAACATCGATATTTTGGTGGCAACCGACGTTGCAGCAAGAGGGTTGGATGTGAATTCTTTAACGCACGTTATTCATTATTCTTTACCGGATGATCCGGAAGTATTTGTTCACAGAAGTGGTAGAACAGGTAGAGCAGGAAAAGACGGGGTTTCTATGGCATTAATTAAGCCTGAAGAAAGCAGAAAATTAAAGCAGATCAAATCAGCAACAAAAATTGAAATCACAGAAGGGAAAATTCCTACAGGTGATGATATTATAAAAGCTCAGGTGGGGGGTGTTTTCGAAAGTCTTTTCGAAGTGCATGAAGATTTCTTTGAATTTGATGATTCTTTAATTCCTGATTTATCAGCTTTCTCAAAAGAAGAATTGGTTCATAAACTGCTTCAGTTCCAGCTGAAAGATCTTGCCGCTTATTATAAAGACAGACATGATCTGGTTGAACAAAAATTAAGCAGCAGAGATGATGACGGAGGATC
Organism: Chryseobacterium geocarposphaerae; assembly: GCF_002797535.1. NCBI lineage: Bacteria > Pseudomonadati > Bacteroidota > Flavobacteriia > Flavobacteriales > Weeksellaceae > Chryseobacterium > Chryseobacterium geocarposphaerae. The sequence continues at coordinate 171,374 of NZ_PGFD01000003.1, read as the reverse complement.
TAGAAGAGACAGAAGAGACCGCGACAGAGACAGAGGCAGAGATCGTGAGAGAGGAGACAGAGAGCGTGGCGGAAAACCAAGAAGAAGAAACGAAAATATGGTAAGATTCTTCTTTAATCTGGGGAAAAAAGACCAGCTTAAAAAATTAGATGTTCTGGATATTATCAACAAAGCGACATCTAATGGAAAAACTAAGAAAAGAGCGGAGATTGGTGATATTGAAATTTTAGAAAAATTCTCCTTCTTTGAGGTTGAAAAATCATATAAGGACAATGTTTTAAGTAATATTGGTTCTATGAAGTTCAAAGGAAAAGAAATGAGAGCTGAAGTAGCAAACTAAACGCTTTGAAATAATGAAAAGCCGGCTGGAAAGCCGGCTTTTTTATATGATAATCATATGTTAACTCAATGTTAACAAAACTTAATGTTGTACTCTTTCAGGTAAGGCGGTTTTTTAAGAAATTTGCACACGAATTATAAAAACTTAAAAATGGGAATTGGTAATATTTTCCACGCTTTTCAACCAAAAGATAAAATCTTCTTTGTGCTTTTCGAAAAAGTAACAGAAAACCTTGTAGCAATGTCTGAGGAATTCAACCACGGAATCAAAGACTTCGATCTTAACGACGATTCTATGTTGAAAAAGATGAGCGATTATGAACACAAAAATGATGAGCTTACTCACGAAATCTTCGTAGAATTGGGAAAAAATTTCATTACTCCATTCGACAGAGAAGACATCCATACATTAGCAACAGGATTAGACGATATCGCAGATTATATCTACGCTTCTACAAAATATATTTTCCTTTACAAGTCGCCGGAAATGAAGGCATATTCAGATTTCTCTTTATTGATCCACAAAGCATGTCTTGAAATTCAGAATGCAATGAAAAACCTTAAAGGTTTCAAAAATATGGAGCAGGTAAAAGAAGCTTGTATCAAAGTAAACTCTATTGAAAACATTGCAGACGATTTGTTGTCCAATTCTATGGTAGAATTGTTCGAAACAAATGATGCAATCAATATTATCAAAGTTTCATCTGTACTTAATTATCTTGAAGTAGTAACTGACAAAGCAGAAGATGTTGCCAACACGATTGAGAACATCATGATTAAATACGCTTAATTAATAATTATAATTAAACAATGGAATTTCCGATTTTACTTATAGTTATTATTGCTTTGGCCTTAATATTTGATTACATCAATGGTTTTCACGATGCAGCCAATTCAATTGCGACTATTGTTTCTACAAAAGTTTTAACTCCCTTCCAGGCTGTACTTTGGGCAGCGCTTTGGAATTTTGCAGCTTTCTTTATTGCTGCTTATATCATTGGAGAATTTAAAATTGGTAACACAATTGCCAAAACGGTTAACGAAAATTTTATCACTCTTGAAGTTATCTTTTCAGGTCTTGTTGCGGCAATTGCCTGGAACCTTTTAACTTGGTGGTTTGGTATTCCTTCATCTTCCTCTCATACCTTAATTGGTGGTTTCCTCGGAGCGGCTTTAATGCACGCTTTTATGATGGACTATCACTCTGTTGCTGCGGCGCAACCGGATTTAGGATTCTGGGGAACGATTAAAGAAGCCTTTAATCAGGTTACTCATCAGAGTGTAGTTAAATTTGATAAAGTAATCCCTATTTTCCTGTTCATCTTCATGGCTCCGATCATAGGTATGGTGATTTCGATTATTATTACATTAATTATCGTTCACCTTTACAAAAGATCAAATCCTCATAAAGCGGATAAGTCTTTTAAAAGATTACAGTTGGGATCTTCAGCTTTATTCAGCTTAGGTCATGGTCTGAATGATGCTCAGAAAGTAATGGGTATTATTGGTGCGGCTTTAATCTATTATCATGTTGAAATGCTTAAAGATCCTGTATATTTGAATATTCCGGCGACAGGACGTTTCGATTATTTCGCAGAGCACTACCTTTGGGTTCCTCTAGTATCATTCCTTGCGATTGGTTTAGGAACAATGAGCGGTGGCTGGAAGATCATCAAAACAATGGGTACGAAAATTACAAAAGTAACTTCACTGGAAGGTGTAAGTGCTGAAACTGCAGGTGCAATTACCTTATTTATTACAGACCATTTCGGTATTCCTGTTTCTACAACACACACGATCACAGGTTCTATCATCGGGGTTGGATTAACAAAAAGGGTTTCTGCCGTAAGATGGGGAATTACCGTAAGTTTACTTTGGGCTTGGGTTTTAACCATTCCGATCTCTGCAATTGTTGCAGGTATCACTTACCTTTTGGTAACATTCTTATCTTAAGATTTAAAAATTTATATATTATTAAACTTTGCTCATTCGGGCAAAGTTTTTATTTTTTAAGGAGCCTGTTAAGTCCTTTTTATTACTGGTTGTCTCAAATATTTATATACATTAATAAGGTTTCGGTAAATAAGTAATTTGTGAATTAATTATTAAGAAATTAAAATAAAAATATTTCATCGGTATGATGAGTATTTTTTGTTTTATAAAGCTCTGAAAAATTGTATTTTTGTTTAAACTATTAAAAACTTATGGAATTTTTAGACCGATACCAACAGATTGTTGCTGATGCTATTCAAAAGTATACTTTCAAAGATAAGCCTGCAGAACTATATGATCCGATGAACTACATCATTTCACATGGTGGAAAACGTCTCCGTCCGATTATGGTTTTAATGGCATGTGATTTATTTGGAGGTGATTTAAAAGAAGCCATAAAGCCTGCTTTGGCTATCGAGTTTTTCCATAATTTTACACTGATCCATGATGATATTATGGATGAAGCACCTTTAAGAAGGAATAAACCGACTATTCATACCTTACATGGTATCAATACAGGAATTCTTTCAGGAGACGGTTTGATGTTGAAGGCATATAAGTTTTTTGAAGATCTTGAGCCTGAAATCTTTAAAGCCTGTATCAGAATCTTTACTCATACGGGTTTACTATTGTGCGAAGGACAGCAGTATGATATCAACTTTGAGACTCAGGAAGATGTGACTTTTGATGACTATATCAGGATGATTACTTATAAAACGGGAGTTTTAAGTGCCTCTTCATTCGAAATCGGAGCAATGATTGCAAAAGCTAACTTTAAAGATGCCAAAGCCATTTTTAACTTCGGAAAGCATATCGGAATCGCATTCCAGATTATGGATGATTATTTGGATGTTTTCGGAGACCAGGCGCAGTTTGGTAAAAAACATGCTGGAGATATTTACGAAAACAAAAAGACCGTTCTTTATTTGATGGCGAGAGAACATGCAACGGAAGAGGAAAGAAAAGAACTGGATTACTGGTACTCTAAAAAGACAGAAAATATCGATAAAGTATACGGAGTAGAAAAGATTTTCAGAAGAACAAAAGTAGATGAAAAGGCACTTCGCCTGATTGAAAAACATAACGAAATCGGGCAAAGCTATCTTCAGAAGATCGATATTCCGGAAGAAAAGAAAAAGCCGTTTGCGGAACTTGCGAACTATTTATTGAGAAGAGAGAGTTAATTTCTTAATTTGAAAATGTGTCAATTTGAAAATTTTGAATTGGCACATTTTTAAATTCTCAAATTTTCAAATTGATTAAATGAAATTCAGAACAGAAGTTGACATTAAAGAATCGGGGAAGAAGATTGAGGTTGAAGATAAAATATTTTCAATAGGTTCGTGTTTTGCTTCCGAAATGTCAGACTTACTTCAGAAAGGGCAGCTTCAGACCATTAATAACCCTTTCGGTACTATTTTTAATCCCTTTTCAATCCATAATGCTGTCAAAAGGCTGCATGATGCAGGATTTTATGAAGAAGAGGAATTAATTACCTTTAATGACGAATTTATTTCTCTGGATCATCATACAAGTTTTGATACAAGGTATATTCATCAGACGCTGGATAAAATTAATAAGAAAATTGAAGAAGGAAATTCTTTTCTTCAAGACTCCAACTGGATTATTATTACGTATGGAACTTCATTTATCTATGAATTTATTCCGAAGCAAAAACTGGTAGCCAATTGCCATAAAATTCCTCAAAAATTCTTTGAAAAAAGATTACTGACCCATCAGGAGCTTACGGATTCTATCTATGATACCATTTTGAACTTGAAGGATATCTGTAAAGAGGATGTCCAGATTTTATTTACGGTTTCTCCGGTCCGTCATACAAAAGACGGAATGATTGAGAATCAATTAAGTAAATCAAAATTAATTACAGCTGTTCACGAGGTTATTTCCCAATTTGAAAACTGCCATTATCTTCCCGTTTACGAAATTGTAATGGATGATCTCCGGGACTACCGTTTTTATAAGGAAGATATGATTCATCCGAATAATCAGGCGGTCAACTATATTTTTGAAAAATTTGGTGGTGCTTATTTTTCTGAGGGCACAAAAGATTTTATTAAAGAGAATTTTAAAATCATGAAAGCCTTAGAACACAGAACTGACGATGAAAAAGATCCTAAATATATTGAATTCAAGGAAAAATTGAATCAAAGGATTGAAGTTCAGAGGCAAAAAGTAAAACACTCAATCTTTTCCAATGATTGATTTTACAACCATCGATTATTTAAGAGAAGGAAATGAGAGGCAGAAAAGAGCTTATGAAGTTCTTTTAAAGCATAAAATATTCGAAAGGTTAAGTAATTATTCACCGCTTTTAGCCGGGACAATTCCTATTGGAATTGATATTGAAGGAAGCGATTTAGATATTATTTGTGAGATCAAGGATAGTGCTGAGTTTGAGAAATTTTTAATTCAGGTATTTGAAAATTTTGATATAAAGATTAAAAAATCAGATACCGATAATGAAGAATTTTTAGTTTGTAATTTTGAATTGGAAGAATTTCCTGTTGAAATTTTCGGACAAAACAAACCTGTCATTGAGCAAAATGCTTATCGTCATATGATTGCCGAATACAAAATATTAGAGGAAAAAGGAGAAGATTTTAAACAAAAAATAATAGAATTAAAGAAAAAGGGAATCAAAACGGAGCCAGCTTTCGGAATATTGTTAGGATTGGAAAACCCTTATGAAGATCTATTAAAATTTTAAAAACAATGATTGATACACATACCCATTTATACGCAGAAGAATTTGATGAAGACAGAAAAGAAACCATTCAGAGAGCGATAGAAAAAGGAGTTACAGAATTTTATCTTCCTGCGATCGATTCGGAATCTCATGAAAAAATGTTACAGTTGGAAGCTGAATATCCCAACCAGATTTTTTCAATGATGGGATTACATCCATGCTATGTAAAGCCTGAAAGCTGGGAAAAAGAACTGGAAATCGTAAAAAATTATCTGGATCAGAGAACTTTTCCGGCAATCGGAGAAATCGGGATTGATCTGTACTGGGATAAAACAACCTTGGATATTCAGGTGAAAGCTTTCGAACAGCAAATCGATTGGGCCATTGAAAAAGACCTGCCTATCGTAATTCATACCAGAGAAAGTTTTAATGAAACTTTTGAAGTGTTGGAAAGAAAAAAACACCCGAAATTAAGAGGGATTTTCCATTGTTTTTCTGGTAATCTGGAACAGGCAAAACGCGCGATCGACTTAAATTTCGTTTTAGGAATCGGTGGAGTAGTAACATTTAAAAATGGTAAAATTGATCAGTTTTTAAACGAAATTCCTTTGGACAGAATTGTTCTGGAAACTGATTCTCCTTATTTAGCACCGGTTCCGTACCGGGGAAAAAGAAATGAAAGTTCATATCTCGATCTGGTAGCGGGAAAATTGGTTGATATTTATAAGGTGGATTTTTCTGAGATTGACAGAATTACGACGGAGAACGCGAAAAAAATGTTCGTTCATATTTAAAAAAATAAAAGCCTCCCAATTTGGAAGGCTTTATTTTTTTATTTCTTTCTGGTGAAATTCTTATTCTTAGGCTTCTTAAATCCTAACGAAGCTGCCGGTGAAGCCGGATTTTTCGGTTTTTTTCTTGAGGAAGAACCGGAACCGGAATCCTGTGATTTAGGCTTCTCTGCACCTGCCGGAACAGGCTTATTATTTGAATCCCTTTTCTGGACAACCAGATTATCTGTATGGAACGGATGATCCTTTACGATCGGTATTTTCATGCCGATCAATTTTTCGGTGTTCCTCAGATTTAATAAGTCCAAGCCGTCTACAAATGAAATAGAAGTACCTTCTGCACCCGCTCTTCCTGTTCTTCCGATTCTGTGGACATAGGTTTCGGAAACGTCGGAAAGTTCGAAGTTCACTACATATTTTAGTTCATCAATATCAATTCCTCTCGCTGCAATATCGGTGGCAACCAATACTCTTGTTTTCCCTGATTTGAAATTGTTTAAAGCATTCTGACGGGCATTTTGGGATTTGTTTCCGTGAATGGCTTCTGTCATGATATTATCCTTTTGGAGTTTCCTTGCAATTTTATCGGCTCCGTGTTTTGTTCTGGCGAAAACCAATACGGAATCGGAAATATCGTTCTTTAAAATATGGGTCAAAAGATTTAATTTATCTTCTCTTTCAACAAAATATACGGATTGCTTGATCGTTTCTGCTGTTGATGAAACGGGTGTAACCTCTACTTTTACAGGATTGTTCAAAATGGAATCTGCCAATTTCTGGATTTCAGCAGGCATGGTCGCAGAGAAAAATAAAGTCTGTCTTTTCTGAGGTAAAAGTTTGATGATTCTTTTTACATCGTGTACAAAACCCATATCCAGCATTCTGTCTGCCTCATCCAAGACAAAAATTTCAAGATTCTTTAAGCTGATAATCCCTTGAGCAATAAAGTCTAATAATCTTCCAGGAGTTGCCACCAGAATATCTACACCTTTTCTCAAGGCAGCTTCCTGATTTCCCTGTTTTACCCCTCCAAAAATAACAAGATGTTTCAAAGGTAGGTATTTTCCGTAAGCTTTGATGTTTTCCTCTATCTGTATCGCTAATTCTCTCGTAGGAGTTAAAATTAAAGCTTTAATATGATTCGATGGCTTATTTTTAGAAAGATTTTGAAGAATAGGAATGGCAAATGCAGCTGTTTTTCCTGTTCCTGTTTGTGCGCATCCTAGAAAATCCCTCCCTTTTATAATTTCCGGAATCGATCTTTCCTGGATAGGAGTGGGGGTGGTATATCCTTGTTCCTGAATTGCTTTTGCAATAGGATCTATTAAATTTAAGTCTGTAAAATTCAAATGAATTGTTTTTTAATTAAATAAAAATTCCTTCAAAATGAAGGAATTATGTTTTGCAAAGGTAGTTTAAATATTTTTAAGATCATTATTTCACTTTTGTCCACTGCTGATTAGTTCTCAGATCCTCAAAAAACCTGTAAACTTCAGCTAGTTTTTCAGTTCCTTTTTTACCATAATCCTCTACTGTTTTTGAAGTATTATCTGTAAAATTGATTCTTAAATAAGAAGTCGGAAGATCCGTAATGTTTCTTTCCCCGTACTTATCATTTAGTTTTTTTATATCAAGACCATCCAATAAAGCAAGAAGTTTATTATAATCCTCTTCTTTAATGGTTCCTTTGAAAGTTCCTTCCCTTGGTTTTGAAAATTCCGCTTTTGAAAATTCTTTGGAAAAATTAAAATGCTCTGCTTCCAGAACGGCACTTCTGTCCGGATTAATTGTGATTTTAAAAATAGGGCAGGATCCAAAACAAGCCCCAGCTTCATATTCTATAGTTGAATATTTTGAAGGACTCTTTTGAGTAGAGCAAGAGAATAAAAATATTGCCATTAATAAGCCGAATAGATATTTCATAGTTTAAATTTTGCTGAGTTCTTTCAAGAATTGTTCCAAAAGGCAATTGTCTACATTTATTTTGTTATAATAAATTATTAAAGTGAAGTAATATGTAAAGCTTTCTACAAAAAAGGAGAAACATCGTGTCTCTCCTTTTATTTTTTGAACATTATTTAAATCTGTATCCGACGCCGGCTTGTAAAAATCCTATCTTAGTAGTGAAGTCACCTTTATTGACCTGAATGAAATTGAAATTGTATCGTGCATCCACAAATATGCTTTCTGTAATCTTATATTCAGCACCTAGAAATGGAAATAAATTCAATGTTTTCACATTTTCGTAATTGTGGGAGGTTGACCCGTTTACAATCTGATCAGTCTTTATTTTTTCAGACATATTGATGCCAAAGTTCATTCCAACAGAAGCTGATAAATTCGGAATAAAGTAATACTTAGCAGAAACAGGGATCTGAATTTGAGTGAGCTGATAGTCAAACTCTATACTTCCGTCCTCTACAATTCCGGAACCTGTAAAATTTACAACCGGGAAATGCTGTTTTCCTCCAATTTGCGTGTAAAGCGCTTCTGCCTGTACACTGAATTTAGAAGTTATCGGTTGTTCAGCAACCACTCCTGCATAGAAATATGATTTTGAATCTAATGGATCATCGAAAAATTTCATCGATGATAAAGAATATCCTCCTTTTACCCCAAAGCTTATTTTAGAAGCTGAAATGGGTTTTGAATTTGTGTTTTCCTGGCTGTTTTGTGCATTCATAAATGCTGAAACTGACAATAGCAGAGCAATCGCTAAATTCTTTTTCATAGTTTTAATTTCTTTTATAATAAAAAAGTACACGAAAGTGTACTTTATAATATTTTGATAGATAGTTATTTTATCCATGTAATTGCTTCCAGATTGCATCTTTCAATTCCGTAAGACCTTCTCCCGTAACTCCTGAGAAAAACAAAGGCTGTTTGTTTTCAGGGAATTCAGCGGCAATTTCTTTTTTCAGTTCTTCATCCAAAAGATCAGACTTTGAAATAGAGATGATGAAATCTTTATCCAATAATTCAGGATTGTATTCCTTTAATTCATTTTCCAGAATTTTAAACTCCTGGAAGTGATCTTCCGAATCTGCCGGAATTAAAAATAATAAGATCGAATTTCTTTCAATATGTCTTAAGAATCTGTGTCCTAAACCTTTACCTTCTGCGGCTCCTTCAATAATTCCCGGAATATCGGCCATTACAAAAGATTTATAATTTCTGTAATCCACGATTCCTAAATTGGGAGTTAAAGTAGTGAAGGCATAATCTGCAATTTTCGGTTTTGCAGCAGAAACAGCCGATAAAAGTGTAGATTTTCCGGCATTTGGAAAGCCGACAAGACCTACATCCGCCAAAATCTTAAGCTCGAAAATTACATAACCTTCCTGACCTTCCATTCCCGGCTGTGCAAATCTTGGAGTCTGATTCGTAGAAGATTTGAAATGCTCGTTTCCTTTACCTCCCATTCCTCCTTCCATCAGGATGATTTCCTGTCCGTCCTCTAAAATTTCGCCGATGATTTCGCCATCTTCATTTTTAGCGATAGTCCCGATAGGAACTTCAATATAAACATCCGCTCCGTAAGCTCCTGTTAACTGGTTTTTTCCCCCGTTTTCACCACGTTCAGCTTTTACATGACGGGTATAACGAAGGGGAAGTAAAGTCCATTCATTAGCATTTCCTTTCATAATAACGTGTCCTCCGCGACCTCCGTCACCTCCATCAGGACCACCTTTAGGAATATACTTTTCACGGCGAAGATGCGCAGAACCTGCACCTCCATGACCGCTTTTACAATGAATCTTTACGTAATCTACAAAATTAGACATATATTATTTGTTGCGAGTTGCGAGTTACGGGATTGGAAACTCGAATCCCGTCCCCCGAATCCCGATTATTTTACTTTCTCTACTTCAGCAAAAAGCTTTTCAGAGATTTCGTTGATGTCTCCAACACCGTTGATCTCTACATATTTGCCCTGTTGTTTGTACAACTCGGCTACTTCTGCTGTTTTTGCGTAGTATTCTTTTATTCTGTTTTTAATGATATCAACATTGCTATCATCAGATCTTCCGCTGATTTCTCCTCTTTTCAATAGTCTTTCAACCAAAATTGAATCTTCCACTACCAAAGAAAGACAGATGTCGATCTCATCATTTAATTCCTCTTTTACGATTTTTTCCAAAGCCTCTGTCTGAACAGCCGTTCTTGGATATCCGTCGAAAATAAATCCTGCTGTATCGGTAGGCTTTCTGATCTCGTCAATCAGCATATCTGTTGTTACCTGATCCGGAACCAATTCTCCTTTATCGATATAAGACTTTGCCAGTTTCCCAAGCTCCGTATCATTTTTCATGTTGAATCTGAAAAGATCACCTGTTGAGATTTGCTTCAAATTGAATTTCTCGATTAAGTTTTGTGCTTGAGTTCCTTTTCCACTTCCTGGAGGGCCGAACAGAACAATGTTTATCATAATTTTGATTATGCTTCCGGCAATTGGCTAATGGCTTCTTGCTTTTAGCTTTGTTTAGTTAATATTTACTTTTTATTTCGATTTAATATTTAAAGCTAAAAGCCAGTAGCTAATAGCCAACAGCGTTTTAATGGTTGATTTGTCCGTCTTCTAATTGGTACAGGTTAGGTAAATTTCTTCCTAATTCATCATAATCCAATCCGTAGCCTAAAACAAATTTGTTTGGAATTTCTTTTCCGATATAATCCAGCTTGAAATCTTTCTTATATACTTCGGGTTTCAAGAGGAATGAAGCAATTTTTACAGATTTCGGACGTTGTGTTTCATTAAAATATTTGAAAAGACTTTCAACCGTATTTCCGGTATCCACGATATCTTCTACTAAGATGATGTGACGGTCTTTTACGTCCTTTGTTAATTCCATTTTCTGGTAAACGATTCCTGTAGATTCAGTTCCTACATAAGAACTCATCTGGATAAAAGCAATCTCACATTCTCCAGGATAATGCTTCAAAAGGTCTGAAAAGAACATAATGACTCCGTTCAAAACCCCAATGAAAACAGGAACTTCATCCTTATAATCTTCATAAATTTTTAAAGCCGTAGCTTTTACAATCTTCTGAATCTCGGCATCCTCCAAATAAGGAACGAAAGTTTTGTCGTGAACTTTAATACTCTCCATAAAATTTTTAGTAGGCTGCAAAGTTAAGGATTTTTGACGAAAGTTTTTTATGACTTTAAGAAGGATTGTGTTTGAGGGTTTTAGAGTTTTTTGTGTTAATGGGTTTTGTATTTTGCGTTTTGTCATTCAGAACGAAACGTAGTGGAGTGAAGAATCTACTTTAAAATGAGACTTAAAATTATTTTATAAGATTGCTTTGTTATTTTGTTCTCAATGACCTACTTAGAGTAAAAATTTCCCTCCTTTGGAGGGGTGGCGAAAATTTCAAGAAAATTTTTGACGGGGTGGTTTATTTTCAATGTTTTCACATTACAGTCTTCCATTTATTTGTCATTCCGTAGGAATCTAAGCCCCAATTTTCCATAATATATTTCTAATACTAAGTTGAGATTCCTACGGAATGACAAACTCTATATTTATCTCAAATTTTGAAAAAATGACAAATATCCTAGCCCCGATTGCAACGGCATCCTTTTGCGAAGCAAAAGATATAGTGGAAAGCGGGAAAAAGCTTCTTAAAAAATAAATTAGGTTAGAGAATGGGCTGGAAATTTTATGAATGTTTTGAAATACTTAAAAATCACTATCTTTGCAATTCACAAAACCCAAAATACCAGGATGTAGGATACAGTTTCTTTCAGATTTTATAGACAATAACGACCGAAGTTATTGTAGTTTTAACTTTAATTACAGAAAGAAATTATGTTTTTTTTACACCATATATCCTTTGGGTTTCCCACGGGAAATCTGCTATTTAATTCTATCAATTTAACGATACCATCACATTCAAAATCGGCTTTGGTCGGAAGCAACGGCATGGGAAAATCTACCTTGCTGAAAATCATGGCGAAAGAAATTGAACCTTTGGAAGGCGACATCAATATCCAGGGTGATTTGTTCTATGTTCCGCAGATGTTCGGGAATTTTAACGATTTGACGGTCGCAGAATGTTTGAAAATCAATAAAAAACTAGAAGCTCTTCAAAAAATTACGAATGGGGAAGTGAATGAAATTTATTTTGAGACACTAAATGACGACTGGGACATCGAAGAACGTTGTCAGCAAGCTTTACAACATTGGAAACTCGAAAATTTAGATTTAAATCAAAAATTGGAAAACCTCAGTGGCGGACAAAAAACGAAGGTTTTTCTGGCGGGAATTCAAATCAATCAGCCAGACATTATTTTACTGGACGAACCGACGAATCATCTTGATCTGGTAGGACGAAATCTGTTGTATGATTTTATTGAAAAAACGAATTCAACCGTTGTGATTGTCAGTCATGACCGTGCTTTACTGAATTTGGTTGATACGATTTTCGAATTAAGCAATCAGGGAATTTCGACGTATGGCGGAAATTATGATTTTTATGCTGAACAGAAAGAAATCGAGAATGAAGCCTTGCAAAACGATATTCATTCCAAAGAACGGGCGCTGAAAAAGGCAAAAGAGAAGGAACGCGAAACGCTGGAACGAAAACAAAAACTTGATGCACGAGGAAAAGGGAAGCAGGAAAAATCGGGCGTGGCGAGAATCATGATGAATACGCTGCGGAATAATGCCGAGAAAAATTCTTCGAAATTACAATCTGTTCATGCCGAGAAAATCAATGATATTTCCGGGGATTTGCGGGATTTGCGTTCGTCTGTGAGAAATGCGGATCAGATGAAGGTGAATTTTAATGATTCGAATCTGCATTCGGGGAAAATTTTGATTTCGGCGGCGGAAATTAATTTTAAATATAACCAACAAAATCTTTGGAAAGAAAACCTCAGTCTTGAAATCCGAAGCGGTGAAAGAATTTCGATTAAAGGTTCGAACGGCTCCGGAAAAACGACGTTGATTAAGCTGTTGTTGGGAGATTTACAGCCTTCTGTTGGGAAGATTTCAAGATCGGATTTTCAGACGATTTATATTGATCAGGAATATTCTTTGATTGATCAACAAGCGACAGTTTATGATTTTGCCCAACAGTTCAACGATAATGCGTTGCAGGAATCTGAAGTGAAAACCTTATTGTCAAGATTTTTATTCGGAAAGGAAACCTGGGGCAAAAAATGTGATGTTCTGAGTGGCGGAGAACGCCTGCGATTGCTACTGTGTGGGCTTTCCATCAGCAATAAAGCACCCGATATGATGATACTTGATGAACCGACGAATAATTTAGACCTCCAAAATGTAGAAATTCTGACAAATTCTATTAAGGATTATCATGGAACTTTGGTGGTGATTTCGCATGATGGGGTGTTTTTGGAGGAGATTGGAGTGGACAGAGAATTGAAATTAAGTTAATGATTGTACTTGTATTCAATATCGAAAGGCTTTAGAAACTGGAATTATCATAAAAATCCCGGATGATTATATCCGGGATTTTGTTTTTTTTATCTTAAAAGGATTGTTTTTTTTCGGAAATTGCACCCGGAAATGTCTGTTTTTACTGTTTTAAAATCCAGTGAAAAATTCCATTTAGAACCTCTTCCCGTATTTCCTCATTTAAAATCTCATGACGCATTTCCGGATAAAGTTTTACCTCTACATTCTGAAAGCCGTCAATCTTTAAATTGTTAACGGTACGCATCACTCCTTTCCCAAAATCACCAATCGGATCATTTTGTCCGCTTATGAATAAAAAAGGAAATGACTTAGAAATAGAAGAAGCCCAGTCTCTTGCAGTTGCTTTTTTATAAATGGTAAATAAAGTGTAAAAAGCATTATGGGTAAACGGGATTCCGCAAAGTTCATCCTGTTCAAAAATTTTTCGGTTTTCAGGATTTATACTGAGCCAGCTGGTATCGCTAAAATTTTTATCCTTTTTAAAATGCTTGTTATTGACACTCGTAAAAACAGAATTCAAAAAAGTACGATGACGAGGTGCAACGATATTGGCTAATGATAAATAAGCTCTTAATATATTTATCCCCGGTAAAGGTCCTCCGGTTCCTGTAATAATGGCTCCTGAAAATTTATTGCCTGCCTTTTGAAGAAGACGGCGTGTAATAAAAGACCCCATAGAATGCCCTAAAATAAAGTGTGGAACCTCCGGATACTGTTCTGCAAGATGATCTGCCATCATTTCTGCATCTGCCACAAGTCTTTCATCCGGTTTTTCAAGCTGGAAGAATCCAATGTCTTTTTTCTCCTTCACCGATCTCCCATGTCCTAAATGGTCATACGTCAATACAGCAATACAATGAGCCGCAAAATATTCTGCAACTTCTATATATCTCCCGCTGTGCTCCTGCATACCGTGAACAATGAGCAGGGTGGCTTTTGCTGTTTCCGGAGAAAACAAGGTGTAGAAAAGCTTTGACTCACTGTTTGTTTTTGATGAGAGGTAGGCTGTGGTTTGGGATACTGACATAAGAACTTATTTAGATACTAAAGATATAAAATAATAAAGCGCTAGATATCTTCAAAATGACTGGATATAAACATTATTCAGCAAAGCCGTATTTATTTTTTATTTCAGTAATTTTTTCAAGATTTCCAAACGAAAAAAGAGTTCTTTTGGCACCACTATTTATACTATGGCAACAGGATATCGGAACAAAAGCGTTTTCAGATTTCCCTGATTGTAGAAGTGTCTTTAAAAGTTCTGTTATTGCTTTTTCTCTATTGTTTTTTATTTTATTCATTTCGATAAAATATACCTTATCGTTAAGGATTACAAATTCATTATATAATGTATTGTCATTGAACGAGATAAATATGCTGTTGTTGTCATTAACTACCTTGAAATTATCACCATAATAATCGGTATAGAATTCTAGGTGGTTGAGTTCTCCCTTAGAATATTTTTTTGCATTGATTAATACACTTTCAAGAAGATCAATTTCATAACCTGCATCACTGGTATATAGGTCAAAGATTTCTAATTGGTTATCTTTCAGTGTAGAAATAAAAGCATTAAGCACTTGGAGCCTTTCTGGTTGTATGTATATTGAGGGTTCATTGATGCTTTTTATCTTTTTCTGTTCTTTATTTTTAAGATAAAGAAAGGTTGCCCTGTCGTTATTGAGATTGTAATATTCGTAAAAGGCATTTTTTAGCTCATTGCTTTTTATATAATGTTCAACCCATATATTAAATTTTTTTTGATCCAGTTGATATAAAGTCTCAGCTGCTGAAAAAACGTCTCCATTGCTTCTGGTCATACCCGATTTATCGCTACTGTAGTCTTTATATGAAAGCTTGTTTTCAAAAGAGGAGAAGATATATTCCAGTTGTTTATTGTCTGCCTGTAAGATACTTCTTTGGTCCAGGACAAATAAAACTTTATTGAAATAATCATAATCATTAATTAATTTCTGGAACGTTTTTTCGGAAGGATCAATACCATATTTCCATAGAATAAAATCTGAAGTTATATTCTTTATTCCCAGTTCATTTAGCTTCTGTATATAGGGAACAATTCTTTTGTCGTCCGCTTTTATCATTACGGTAATAAAATCAAGACTCATCACATCGTGAGGATCGTTCATGAACCCAAAACTTTGAAGATAAAAGGTTTCGTTGCTTTTAATATAATTGGTAAGGTCCGCATCGGGGAATTGAATACGTTTGTCAATGAACTCAAAAGCATAGTCAATGGCTTTTTGCTTTTCCTCGGTGTCATAACTGTCGATCAGTATGGAATTGATGGCGTTGTAAAATAACCGGTAATTATTTTTATTAACGTACTGAGGATTACTAATAGCTTTATCAAAAATGTACTTTAAAGATTTTTGATAATCCTTTACATGAAAATGCATGCATATTGTTGAGAATGCACCTAGTTCGGATTTACAGTTTCCTGAAACCAGAAAATTTTCTGCAATGGTGAGATATTCCGGATTTTCGAATCGACAAAGTAAAGTAATGATCTTTTGCTGCAAATCAGCACTGTCAGTTTGATGAAGTGTTTTTGTTAACAGATCAATTAGTTCCTTACTGTTAATCTTCCCGAATTGCTGATAACCGTAACTAGTCGGGGAATAATATTGCTGGAATAATTCATTTATTTTAACAGAATCATTGGATTCTAAAATCGCTATAATCTTTGGAATAGCTTTTTGATCTTCGTCAATTAATTGTTGCAATAAAGAAGAAGAGGGATAAGTAAGGTTTTGTGAATATATTTTTTGCTCCTTTTTTTCGGAAATATATTTTGAAATTTTCTGAGTGAGTAGTTTATTGTCAATCGTCAAAATACCATTGTAATCTTTTTTACCTTTTTTTAAAATTTTGATCTGCTGATAAATAGAGACACTGTCCTGGAGGTATTTTTTTTGCTGCCCAGAGCTGAAATTACTTATTAAAAGGAATGCGAATACTGATAATATCTTATAGGTCATAGTTAATTGCTGGATTCTGGAAAATCAAAGATACAAGAATTAAGATTTTGTACATTAAATTTATACTGTTCCGGCTAATTTAGATGAATTACGAATTGTTATATTTTATTTTTTAATTCACGTTTTCGTTTCATCCAAAAATAAAATCCATCACAAATTTGCGCACCCAATTTTTTAAAAGTAATTTTGCATGAATCTAAAATAAAAGTAAAATATGTCAACTTACGTAGTTGTAGGTCTTCAGTATGGAGATGAAGGTAAAGGAAAAATCACGGATGTTTTATCGGCAAAATCGGATTACGTTGTACGTTTCCAGGGTGGGGACAACGCTGGTCACACGGTTTATGTAGGTGAAGAGAAATTCGTTTTGCACCTTCTTCCATCGGGAGTTCTTCAGTGCAAAGGGAAGTGTATCATTGCCAACGGAGTAGTGGTAAATCCTAAATCTTTCATTAAGGAGGTGAATCAGATCGAGAGCAAAGGCTTAAAGACAGATCACATTTTCATCAGCAGAAGAGCGCATGTCATCATGCCTTACCACATTCTTTTGGATACTTACCGTGAAGAAGAGCACGGAGGAACGCAGATCGGAACGACGAAAAAAGGAATCGGACCTTGCTATGAAGATAAAATTGCAAGAGTAGGGATCAGAATGATCGACCTTCTGAATCCTGAAATTTTAAGAGATAAAATCGAGAAAAACTTAAAAATCAAGAATTCTCTATTTGAAAAATACTACGGAAAACCGACATTAGACGTTGAGGAAATTTACAATGAATATTTAGAGATCGGAAGACAGCTTCAGGACAGAATCGTTGATACGGAACTGGAACTTAACGAAGCAATCAGAGACGGTAAAAACGTTTTATTCGAAGGAGCACAGGCTTTAATGCTTGATATCGACTTTGGAACCTATCCATATGTAACTTCATCTTCTCCATCTACAGGAGGAGTTTGTTCAGGAGCGGGAGTTCCTCCAACATCACTTCAAAACTTGATCGGTGTTGCAAAAGCCTACTGTACAAGAGTGGGTAACGGACCTTTCCCATCAGAATTAGACAACGAATTAGGAGAAAGCATCAGACAAATCGGTGGTGAATTCGGTGCAACTACAGGTAGACCTAGAAGAACAGGTTGGTTGGACCTTGTTTCTTTGAAGCACGCTTGTATGATTAACGGGATCAATAATCTTGTAATTACGAAATTAGACGTTCTGACAGGAATTGAAAACCTAAAAGTAGTTACTCATTACAAAACGGAAGACGGAAAAATCATCGATTATTTCACTTCTTCAACAGAGAAATTATACAATTACGAGCCAATCTACCAAGATCTACCGGGTTGGAAAGAAGACATTACAAAAGCAAGAAGCTATGATGAACTTCCACAAACGGCTCAGGAATACATCGAGTTTATTGAGAAGTATTTAGGAATCAACGTTTATCTAGTTTCTGTTGGTCCTGAAAGAAGCCAGAACATCATCAGAAAAGAATTATTTTAAAATAATTTCAGATATTTTGAAGTCCCGCTTTAAGCGGGATTTTTTGTTTTTATATGAACTGCTGAATATATTTATGACATAGTTAAATTTCAAATATTTTACCGTTTGTTTTGCTTTTGTGAAATATTGATAAATTTTTGGCAAATATTTTGATAGACGTTTGGTGTTTAATTGTCAGTATTTGGAAAACTGATAATTTATTTTTTAACAGTTTAAATTTTTAGTGATGAAACACCTACACCAAAATCAAGAATTTCGTTTTAATGAAGTTTTATTTGAGCACCGTAATAAGGAGTACGGCGCCTATGTTTTAAGAAATGAATCAGACAGAATATTAACAAAAGCACTTTTTGTAGGTGTGAGTTTATTGGCTGCAGTTTCTATTACGCCATTTGTGATTAATGCATTTAAATCGTCTGGTCCTATTGAAAAAATACCTACTTCAGGACCCTTCATTATTACAGATGTGTATGAGCAACCAGATACACCACCAGTGAAAGTTGAACCTGTGAAGCCGACCACTCCTCCGAATGTGAAAACTTACGATTCAAGAGTTGCTGAGCCTAAAAGGGATGCAGTTGAAAGTGAGAAAAAGAAAATCCCGGATGATGCAGTGGCAGGATTGAGTACTAATTTAAAAGCGGATCCTGCCCCAATAAATACATATGTTCCTCCAACGACTATCCCTACTAGTGGTACTGGTCCTGTAGCTCCATATATAAAACCAGAAGCTCCTAAAGTTGATAAAAATAAAATAGAAACAGAGCTAAGTGCAGAAGCTAATTTTAGTGGGGGAATAGAGTCTTTCAGAAATAAAGTAATGAATAACTTTGACGGTTCAGGTTTCGAATCCGATGGTATCATGAGAACAACAATTACTTTTATTGTAGAAATTGACGGAACCATTTCAGGAATTAAAGCAAGTGGTGCCAATGCTGATTTTAACAATGAAGCCATTAGAACCATAAAAGCTATTTCAGCAAAAGGAAAATGGACCCCAGGAAAAAATAAACAGGGGGAATCCGTAAGAAGTGCTTTCAAATTTCCGATATCTATGAAGTTTGATAATTAATCAACTGAAAACAAATCATAACACTTATCCACAAAGAATTTTTTTTGTGGATAATTTTTTTTATTGCTAAAAGTCTTATTAACAATATTTTAACTCTATTTTTGATTTTGTGACTCGCCTAGAGCAAAGAAAAAAGTGTATTTTTGAATCTTAAAGTTCTAAGAATGGCAAAAATCATAGGTATCGCTAATCAAAAAGGAGGTGTTGGAAAGACTACAACCGCAGTGAATTTAGCAGCAGCATTAGGGGTATTGGAAAAGAAAATATTAATTATTGACGCTGATCCTCAGGCGAATGCTACCTCAGGTTTAGGAGTTGATGATGTTCAGTATTCTACTTACAACTTATTGGAGCATAGTGTGGATACAAGAAGCTGTATCAAGCAGACGGCAACTCCGAATCTTGATATTGTACCCTCCCATATCGACCTGGTAGCAGCTGAAATTGAGCTGGTAGACAAAGACAACCGTGAGTATATGCTGAAAAAAGCATTAGAAAGCGTAAGAAATGACTACGATTACATCATTATCGATTGCGCTCCGAGTTTAGGTCTTATTACCGTGAATGCTCTTACCGCTGCAGATTCTGTAATCATCCCGATTCAGTGTGAGTATTTTGCATTGGAAGGTTTAGGGAAATTATTGAACACCATTAAAAATGTTCAGAAAATTCATAATAAAGATTTAGATATCGAAGGCCTTCTTTTGACGATGTACGACAGCAGATTGAGACTGTCTAACCAAGTGGTGGAAGAAGTAAACTCACATTTCCCTGAAATGGTATTTGAAACTATCATCAGCAGAAACGTAAGATTAAGCGAGGCACCGAGTTTCGGAGAGAGTATCTTAAACTACGATGCAGAAAGTAAAGGAGCTGTTCAGTACATTCAGCTGGCGGAAGAAGTTTTACTGAAGAACGAAAAATTAGTAAAGAATTAAAAAGCAAATAGCCAAAAAGCTAAAAGCAAATATGAAGGATAAAAAAAGAGCGATGGGACGCGGTTTAGGTGCTATTCTTAGTGCTGAATCCAAAGCGACAATTAACTCTGCTACCGATGCGGGAGCAGATAAATTTGTGGGGAATATTGTAGAAGTATCCCTAGAAGATATTTATCCGAACCCGACCCAGCCAAGAACTTATTTTGACGAAAAAGCCTTAAATGAACTTGCTCAGTCTATTAAGAATTTAGGAGTTATTCAGCCTGTTACTTTAAGAAAAGACGGAGAAAGATTCGAAATTATCTCAGGGGAAAGACGTTTCAGAGCGAGTAAAATTGCCGGTCTTACCAGTATTCCTGCTTATATTCGTCTGGTGAATGATCAGGAGCTTCTGGAAATGGCTCTTGTTGAAAATATTCAGAGAGAGGATCTGGATGCCATTGAAATTGCGCTTACTTATCACAGGCTTTTAGAAGAAATTGGTTTAACCCAGGAAAATCTTAGCCAGAGAGTAGGGAAAGACAGAAGTACCATTACTAACTCAATAAGATTGTTAAGATTAAGTCCGGATATTCAGAACGCAATAAGAAGCGGAGAGATTTCAGCTGGACACGGTAGAGCTATTATCAGTTTGGAAAGTGAAGAACATCAGCAGATCTTATTTGATTTAATTATCAAAGAAAAGTTGAATGTTCGTCAGGCTGAACAGGCGGCTACAGCGCTGAAAAATCCGAAATCACCTGCTGCCAAAAGAGCAAAAACAGAACTTTCCAATAATTATAAAAGAGTTCAAAAAACAATATCTGATATATTAGATGTAAAAGTGGAGATTAAAACCTCAGGAAATGGTAAAAAAGGTAAAATTGTTCTGGATTTCAAAAATGAAGACGAACTGGAATATATT
Source organism: Chryseobacterium geocarposphaerae (assembly GCF_002797535.1). Taxonomy (NCBI): domain Bacteria; kingdom Pseudomonadati; phylum Bacteroidota; class Flavobacteriia; order Flavobacteriales; family Weeksellaceae; genus Chryseobacterium; species Chryseobacterium geocarposphaerae. Next base: position 150,686 of record NZ_PGFD01000003.1, on the reverse strand, counting down.
TTATCCCATATAAAATAAATGAAGAAAATATTTTTCACATTTTTTCTGTGTCTGTTTGCAGTGGCTTACTCACAAGTAATACCTAATGATACCATTAAGGTGGATTCTGTTGTGAGTGAAGAAAAACCAGTAGCACAGCCTAAAAAACTTCTTAAATCTGAATCCAAAATTGTAGAAGATTTGGAGAAAGCAAACGGGCCTACCAGAAAAACAATGAAGCTAAATCCTACCAGAGCAGGTCTATATTCAGCTGTGTTACCCGGATTAGGCCAGTTTTATAATAAAAAATACTGGAAAATTCCAATCGTGTGGGGAGCTGTAGGAACCGGAGTTGGGATCGCGATCTGGAATGACAATCAGTATAAAAAATACCGGGGATATTATCTGGATAAATTGAATGGAAGACCCAATGAGTTTCTAGCCGATAAACCTTTCCTGGATAAAACTGCTTTAGCAAATTCACAAGATAGGGCAAAAAGGCAAAGAGATTACGCTATCGCCATTTCAGGATTGATTTATATTCTGAATATTGTAGATGCTGTGGTAGACTCTCACCTTTATGAAAGCCGTCATGATCCGGATCTTTCTTTCACGCCCGCAGTCATTCAGGACCAATATGGAATTACCCCTCCAAAAACGGGGCTGAGTTTAAGTTATAGATTTTAATACATTATACATAATTTCTGGATTTAGTATAATTAAAATAATAAAAGCATATGAGAATAGCATTAGTTGGATATGGTAAAATGGGTAAAATCATCGATGAGATTGCTCAGAAAAGAGGTCATGAAGTTGTTGCCCGCCTAAAAGAAACTCCAACTGCTGAAAATCTTAATCATCCCGATGTTGTTATAGAATTTTCGCTTCCCGAAGTGGCATTTGATAATGTAAAAGCATGTCTTGAAAATAATATTCCAGTAATATGCGGTACAACAGGATGGCTGGAAAAAAGAGTTGAGATCGAAAAAATTGCTGTTGAAAATAATACGGCTTTTTTATACGGATCCAATTTTAGTTTGGGAGTAAATTTATTTTTTGCTTTAAACGAAAAACTGGCAGACTTAATGAAAAATGTAGTTGAGTATTCTTGCCAACTGGAAGAGATTCACCATATTCATAAAAAAGATGCACCAAGCGGAACGGCGATTTCGATTGCTGAAGGTATTTTCAAACACAATAAAAAGTTTGATGCCTGGAAATTGGATGAAACGAAGGATAATCAGTTAGGTATTTTTGCCATTCGTGAAGATGAGGTTCCCGGAACTCACAGCGTTTTTTACAGAAGCGAAGTAGATGAAATTGAGATCAAGCATACTGCTTTCAACAGAAACGGTTTTGCGTTGGGAGCTGTAGTCGCTGCGGAATGGATTAAAGATAAAAAAGGAAATTTTGAAATGAAAGACGTTTTAGGTCTTTAATTTTGTAACAAAATCCTTACATTGTAAACTAATTAGTAGTACATGATCAATGATAAAATAACCCGTTGCTCATTACAGATTACTTATATTATAGATTAGGCACAAGAATTTTATGAATTATTTTTTAACGTACACAGTTTATGTTCTCATCTTATCTGTATTGATGGGGATTTCCACATGGAAACTGTTTAAGAAAATGGGATATAGTCCGCTATTTGCTTTTATCCCTTTCTATAATTATTTCATTATTTTAAAAGAAACAAAACATCCGAAATGGTGGGCGGTTTTATCCTATTTACCAATTGTAGGGCCTATTATGATGTCTGTTTTTCACATTTATTTAATGAAGAAATTTGGAAAAACCCTTTTCCAGCATCAGCTTCTTACCGTTATTCTTCCGTTCATTTATATGGCAAGTGTCAACTATTCTAAAGATGCGGAAGTAGAAGATGAAAGTACAAATGACCTATTCTTAACAGACGAAGAAAAAAATACGAAGAAAAAAGACACTTTTGTAGGGTCTATTACTTTTGCAGTAGTTTTCGCTACCATTATCCATGTTTTTGTTACCCAGCCATTCGGAATTCCTACGGGATCTATGGAAAGAACACTTTTAGTAGGTGACTTCCTTTTCGTAAACAAATGGAGCTATGGATACAGGCTTCCGATGCGTCCGGTTGCGATCCCTTTCTTACAGGGAACCATTATGGACACAGGAGAAAAAGGAAACCCTAAAGATGATCCAAAATCTTATGTGGATGCAGTAAAGCTTCCTTATGAGAGAATTTTACAATTTAATAAACCTCAGAGAAACGATATTGTTGTTTTCAACTATCCTCAGGATTCTGTACATACTGCTATTGATAGAAAAGATCCGTATGTAAAAAGATGTGTAGCTGTCGCAGGTGACACTTTTGAGATGAGAGCAGGAAGACTTTTTGTAAATGGAAAGCCAGAAAAGATTCTTGGAGACCAGGAAGAACAGCATTCATTTATTATAGAGACGGGTAGTGAAATTGATATTAAAGACCTGTTTAAAAGGTTGGAATATATATCAATTGTTCAAGTTGATAGTGAATCTCCATATTTTCAGGATAAAATTGTAAAATACAAAATAAATCCTAAGAATACAGTTTATGTAATGCAATTAACTGATAAAAGATTGCAGGCAATCAAATCTCTTCCTCAAGTTATTTCAGTTCATGAAGATATATTAGATAAAGGGTATGCAGCTGTTGCTTATAGAGATGCAATGAGAACGAAAATAGATACGACTCAATCTATTTATCCTATTAATAAGCCTTGGAATCAGGATTGGTATGGACCGCTTAAAATTCCTAAAAAAGGAGATGTTGTTACAATCAATCAAGAATCTCTTCCAATGTATCAGTGGATTATTTCCGAATATGAACATAACAGCCTTGAAAATAAAAATGGTAAAATTTTTATTAATGGAAAACAAACTAATCAATATACCATCAAACAGGATTATTATATGATGGTTGGGGATAATAGAGATGCATCCCTAGATGCTAGGTTTTTTGGTGTTGTTCCTGAAGAAAATATTGTTGGAAAACCTATGTTTACGTGGATGAGTATTGAAGGTGCATTTAATGATTCTGGTGCTTCTTTTCAAGCTGATGGGTGGAGAATCCGTTGGGACAGAATGTTTAAAGCAACCAATACAGGAGAGGCCAATAAAACTTCATATTGGTGGATTGCAGCAATGATTCTTATCCTGTTCTTCGGTTGGGAATACTTTGTAAAACTTTTCAGAAAGGATAAAAAAGAAGAAAATTTATAACGAAATAAAATAGAAAAAAATGAAGTATTTGAAAAAATACTTCATTTTTGCTTATGAATATGACGAATGTATTATTACCGGTATTTTATTTACCACCCATTTCCTGGTTTTCAGTATTGTTAAATCCTGAAAATGAAATCGTATTTGAACAGTTTGAGAATTTTCCCAAGCAGACCTATAGAAACAGAGCGAATATTTTCGGAGCAAACGGAAAATTGTCTTTAATTATCCCGATCAATCATAACGGAAAAAGGGAATTGAAAGATATTGAAATCTCTTACAGGGAAGATTGGAGAGCCCTTCATTGGAAATCTATTAAAACAGCTTATCAGAGTTCTCCTTATTTCGAATTTTATGAAGATAAACTAAAGAAAATATTTGATCTGAAAGAAAAGAACCTTTTAGATTTCAATTTAAAAGCCCTGGAGATTGTGCAACAGATCCTAAAAACAGAAAAGGCATATTCTTTGAATACAGAGTATATCAAAAATTCTGAAGAGATCAATTTAAGAGAAAAATTTTCAGCAAAACAACCTTCAGCATTTGAAATGGATGAATATTATCAGACGTTCTCAGATAAGCTGGGTTTTATACAGGATTTGTCAATTTTAGACCTTATCTGTAACAAAGGGCCTGAATCTTTGACTTATATAAGAAATATTAAACAATCATACTAAAATGAAAAAGATATTATTAGCTGCTGTTTTTTTAACAGGTTTTAGTTTTACTTACGCTCAGGAGGCTAAAGGTAATGTTGATCCAAAAGAAGATAAAGATTTGATGACTTGGTATCATAAAGATTTTTCTTCTGCCAAAGTATATGGAGTAAACACAGAGAATGCTTACAAATATTTAGAATCTAAAGGATTAAAACCTAAAACGGTTGTTGTAGGGGTTTTAGACAGTGGAGTACAGGTGGATCATCCGGGGTTGGTAAAAAACATCTGGTCTAATCCTAATGAAGTTCCCAATAACGGAAAAGATGATGACGGAAACGGATATATTGATGATGTTCACGGATGGAACTTTATCGGTGGGAAAAATGGCGATATTGATATCGACAATATGGAAGTGACGAGAGTGGTTGCGAAATACAAGCCGATCTTCGAAGGTGATGATTCTGCTAAAAACAAAGCGAATCAAGCTAAAATGCCTGAAGATTTTGAAATGTATATGAAGGCTAAAGATCTTTTCTCTAAAAAAAGTCTTGAAGCAAAGCAAGGTTTCCAGACGTATACAATGATTAACGAAGCCATTCCTTCAATGGTAAAATTGTTGGGAGGAAAAAACGTTACTCCGGAAAATGTTGCGGCTATTAAAACAACTGATCAGAAAGAGGCTATGATTCTTCAGGTATTGAAGCAAGTAGCTGCAAGTCCTGAATTCCAAGGGAAAACTCCAGCTGAATTCGAAAAAATAATGAAAGATCAGATGAAAGAAGCTCTTGATTATTTTGGTCCTCAGGCAAAACAATACGATTTATCTTATGATCCCAGAAAAGAAATCGTAGGAGATAATTACGATGACTATTCTGAGAAAAATTACGGAAATAATCATTATGAAGGTCCGGATGCAATGCACGGAACTCACGTTGCAGGTATTATCGCAGGTTTGTCTCAAGGAAAAGAAATCCAGTATGGGGTAGCTTCAAAAGTAGCTAAAATCATGTCGGTGAGAACCGTTCCAAATGGAGATGAAAGAGATAAAGATGTGGCAAATGCTATCAGATATGCGGTTGATAACGGTGCTAAAATTTTAAACATGAGCTTTGGAAAGCCAGTTTCTCCGGGCAAAACTGTAGTTTGGGATGCTTTTAAATATGCTCAGGATAAAGGAGTTCTTTTAGTAAAAGCTGCAGGTAACGAAAATGAAGACGTTGCTGAACATCTAGCATATCCTACCAATTTTAAAAATGTTACCGATGAAAAACCATTTGTAAATAATGTAATTGTAGTAGGAGCAAGTACCAATAAAAATGATGCTTTAAGAGCTGGTTTCTCTAACTACAACAAAAAAATGGTAAACGTTTTTGCTCCGGGTGACGAGATTTATTCTACAGTACCTCACAATGAGTACAAATACTTACAGGGAACTTCAATGGCTTCTCCTGTTGTAGCAGGTGCAGCAGCTGTTTTACTGGCATATATGCCAACTCTTACTCCGGCTCAGATTATTGAATCTCTAGTTAAATCCAGTAATCCTAACACAACAGAAGGATTTGCAGATTTTTCTCAGGCAGGCGGTGTTATTGATGTGAAAAAAGCAGCAGAGTATGCTTACACTCATTTTTACAACGGTAAATCTGGTGATGTAAAAAAGGCTACGAAATCCGTAAAAAAGGCTGTTAAAAAATAACTTATCTTCGCTTTTAACAGTATATAGATATAAAGTCCGAAATTTTCGGACTTTTTTTGTTTTTATTTGTTATTTTGGCACGGTTTTTTGTAACTTTATTATAACAAAATAATAAACAACAAAATGAAAAAGTTACTACTTGCAGGGATGTTGGGAACATCACTTTTTGCAGTGTCTTGTTCCTCAGTTAACAACGCAAAAACATCACAAAACCAAAGATCAGAGTTCCTTAAAATGAAAGGTGACTGGCAAATCGTAAGCATCGATTATGATAAGCAGTTCAAGATTAAACCTTTTGATGAAGGAGCCGACGCACAATGTTTCGTAGGAAGCCATTGGAGACTAATTCCAAACAATTGGTCAGGTGCATATACTTTAAATGGTGGTGGATCTTGCCCGGCAATTACGCAGCCTATTAAGATTGATGTAAAAAACGGCAACACTTTTGAGTTTAAGAAAATAGCTGAGGGAACAAAAGCAAAGCAAAATACAGCAGGATATACTTTAACATTGATTAACCAGGCTACAGATCAATTCTCACTAGAGCAAAACATTCCTTTTGACGGAGAAAACGTAAAAGTTGTGTACAACTTCCAGAGAACAGGAATGAAATAATTAACTTAAATATTAAAAAAATGAAATTTACAAAAACATATATCGGAGCTCTTTTTTTATCATCAGCTTTGTTACTAACAAGCTGTGAGGCTGTACAAAATTCTAATCACCAGCAAAGAGGTACTGCAGTAGGGGCTGCATCCGGAGCAATTATTGGAGGTATTTTAGGAAATAATGTCGGAAAAGGTAAAAATGCGGCATTAGGAGCGGTTTTAGGAGGAGTGATTGGTGGTGTTGCCGGTAACGTGATCGGTAGTAAAATGGACAAACAAGCCAGAGAAATTAAAGAAACTTTACCTGGAGCTGAAGTAGAAAGAGTAGGAGACGGTATCAAAATTACATTGAACGAAAGTATTGTAAACTTTGATTTTGATTCTTCTAACCTAAAACCGGCATCCATTACTAATTTGGATAAACTTGCTCAGGTATTGATCAACAATCCTGATACCAATATTAATATCTATGGTCATACAGATAGTAAAGGTGCTGATGACTATAATATGAGACTTTCTGAAAGAAGAGCTAATGCTGTAAAAGCATATTTATCTAGTAAAGGCATCGCTTCCAGCAGACTATTTGCCTTAGGCGAAGGTGAAAGTATGCCGGTTGCATCTAACGATACCGAAGAGGGTAGAGCTAAAAACCGTAGAGTGGAATTTGCAATTACTGCAAATGAGAAAATGATCAACGATGCTCAACAAGGGCAGTAGTTTAAAATTAAAACATAAATGTTGTAACAAAGAAACCGCTTCAGCGGTTTTTTTGTATTTTTATACCAATCAATTCTAAAATTTTTATTTTTGTAACTGAAACAGCATAAATGAAGAAATATTTAAAGCTACTTAGAGTAGAGCAGTGGGTGAAAAACCTGTTTGTATTTGTTCCCCTTTTCTTTTCGGGTAATATCCAGAATCTGGATTTACTTACTAAAAGTATTTTTGCATTTATCATTTTCTCCTTGGCAGCCAGTTCGGTGTATATTTTAAACGATTATAATGATATTGAAGCCGATAAAAAACACCCGGAAAAAAGAAGACGTCCATTAGCAAGCGGTGCAATTTCCAAGGGTAAAGCATTGGGAATTTTGGTAGGTATATTTATTACAGATATTTTACTGGTATTTGTTGCACAAATGTATTTTAATCAGATCCTATGGAAGTTTGCCTTGATCATCCTGGCTTATCTTGCAATGAATTTGGCATACACCCTTAAGCTGAAACATGTTCCCATTGTAGATATTTTTATCATTGCTATTGGTTTTGTATTAAGGGTTTTAGCAGGAGGATATATTACGGGAATAGAGATTTCACAATGGGCCATTTTATTGACTTTTGTATTGGCTTTGGTATTGGCAATCGGGAAACGAAGAGGAGAGCTTATCAATGCTCAGGTTTCCGGAAAAACGAGGAGAGCTTTGGACGGGTATAATGTGCAGTTTGCAGATATTGCATTATCCATTTCTATTGCTTTGGCCATTGTATGCTATCTTATGTTTACATTATCGCCTCAGATTCAGATGAAATTGCATTCCGGGGTATTTTATACCGTTATATTTGTGGTATTTGCTTTTTTGAGGTATTTACAGCAGACTTTAGTATACAACAGAACAGAATCGCCTACAAAAATTGTTTATAGAGACAGGTATATACAGGTAACTTTAATATTGTGGGTTGCTGCATTTTTAATTCTAATTTACTTTAAAAAATGAAGCCGAATTTCGTACAAAAGGTTACAAACTGGGGAAACTTTCCGGTAGTGGAAAAAGAGATGAAATCGGACGATAGTTTTGATAAAATCAAAGATTTTATCCTGACTCATAATGAAGTAATAGCAAGAGGAAACGGGAGATGCTATGGAGATGCATCACTGGGAGAAAGTATTTTTTCAACAAAAAAATTAAATAAATTCATCAGTTTTGACCGTCTGAATGGAATTATCGAATGCGAATCAGGAGTTTTACTTTCAGAAGTATTGGAAATTTCAGTTCCACAGGGATATTTTTTATATGTAACTCCCGGAACCAAATTCGTTTCTGTTGGTGGAGCAATCGCGTCTGATGTTCATGGAAAAAATCATCATGCAGAAGGCTGCTTTTCGGAATATGTGATAGAGTTTAAATTAATGATTGAAAATGGAGAGATCATTACATGTTCCAGAGAAGAAAACTCAGAAAAATTTTGGGCAACCATCGGAGGAATGGGACTTACAGGAATTATTCTTTCCGCTAAATTTAAACTTAAAAATATAGAATCTGCCTATATCCGTCAGGAAAGTATTAAAGCAGACAACCTGGATGAGATCTTCAAATTATTTGAAGAAAGTGAAAACTGGACTTACAATGTGGCCTGGATTGACTGTCTGCAGACAGGGAAAAATATCGGAAAAAGTATTTTAATGCGAGGTGAACATGCTTTTCCGCATGAGCTTCCGCAAAACTTAAAAGAAAAACCTTTACGGTTAAAGAAAAAGTTTGAACCTACTGTTCCGTTTTATTTTCCCGGTTTTGTTCTAAATAAATTTACGGTTAAGGTTTTTAATCTGTTATACTTTAAAAAGCAGACAAAAAAAGAAATTAAAAACATTGTTGATTATGAAACATTTTTTTATCCGTTAGATGTAGTCAATGATTGGAATAAAATCTATGGTAAGTCAGGATTCATTCAGTATCAAATGGTTATTCCTAAAGAAAAAGGAAAAGAAGGAATGAAAAAAATTCTTGAAACCATTTCCAGAAGTGGAAACGGTTCGTTTTTGGCGGTTTTGAAGCTTTTTGGGAAAAATAATCCGGAAGCTTACAACTCTTTTCCGATGGAAGGCTATACTTTGGCACTGGATTTCCGGGTGAATTCAAAACTTAAAATGTTAATCGGAAAGCTGGACGATATCGTTCAGGAATTTGGGGGCAGAATTTATCTTACTAAAGACAGTATGAGCAAATCATCTCTGACCAATTATCTTAGAAATATTCAGAATTCAAAATTTGTGTCTCTGCAGCATAAGAGAATCATTAATAATAATCAAGGCTCATGATCGTTTTAGGAAGTACGTCTGAAGTCGCACAGGCATTTGTAGAAAAAGCGTTGCAGGAAGGTGAAAAATTTGAAAAAATCTATCTTTTTACCTCAAATAAAGAGACAACGGAACGATTTGCCAGACATATTGATGTGAAATTTCTACAGCAGTCTGAAATCATCGAATTGGATCTGACGAAAGAAATCGATTATAATGTATTTGAAAATATCAATTCAACTTTATTATTTTGTGCCATAGGATACTTGGGCGAAGGAACAAAAGAAGGGTTGTATGACAATAAAAATACACAAAGAATTATAGAGATTAACTATTCAAAGTTGATTCCTGTGATCAATTACTTTGCTCACAAATTTGAAAACAGAAGATCCGGAACAATCATAGGACTTTCTTCTGTGGCAGGAGACCGTGGAAGACAGAGCAATTTTATTTATGGAAGTGCAAAAGCAGCCTTTACAGCTTATCTGAGTGGTTTGAGAAACTATCTTTTTGATAAGAAAGTGCATGTCATTACAATAAAACCAGGTTTTATGGCCACTAAGATGACAGAAGGGTTGCCTTTGAACCCGAAATTGACAGCTAGTCCTAAACAAGCAGCTGACTGCATTTATAAAGCATTCAAAAAACAAAAAAATATTGCATACGTTTTGCCGGTTTGGAGCGTTATTATGATGATCATCAGAAATATTCCTGAATTTATATTTAAAAAATTAAAGCTGTAGCTGAATATGAAAAAATTGTATTGTTTTGACTTTGACGGAACACTTACTTATAAAGATACCATGTTTATGTATCTTAAGTTTTACAATCCTGCCAAATACCGCATGCAATTTTTAAAACATGTGCCGCTTTTTATTCTGTTAAAATTAAAGCTTGCCCCAACCGAAAAGGTGAAAAAAAGCTTTATAGGTTCAATTTTAAAGGGGCAATCTCAGGAAAAAATTGAAAAAAAATCCAAGCAGTTCTTTGAACATCATTACCCTAAAATTGTAAGAGAAAACGCTTTGGATTTTATTAATAATATCGATAGAAATAATACACAAAGTTTATTGGTTACCGCTTCATTGGATATCTGGGCAAAACCTTTTGCCGATGCATTCCAAATGCAGCTGATTTCTACCCGTGCAGAGTTTAAAAACGGCATTTTTACAGGAAATTTCATTGGCAAAAATTGCAATGGAAAAGAAAAGCTGGAAAGAATAAAAGAAGAGATCGACCATAAAAAATACGATAAAATAATAGCCTTTGGTGACACCTCCGGCGACAAGCCGATGCTAAAATGGGCAAATGAAGGACATTACCAATTTTTTCACTAATTTTGGCACATAAAAGTGTAAAAATGAAAAAGCTGCTTATCCTATATTGGGCTATCGTGATTGGCTGTACCAGTACACCTTCCCAAAATACTACAGACATGCAGACACAACCTCAAATTTTAGCTTCCGAATCTCAAGGTGGAACCGGAAAAGTAGAATTTAGCATCATTAAAAATGAACAGGAATTTCAGAAAGCTCTGAAAGGAAATTCCGCTGTTGTGATAAGTGATGGCAGTGAATCTGCTGAGCAGGCTCCGAAGTTTCCAAAAGATAAGAAGGTGGTTTTGTATAACTTGGGAATGTTCAGATCAGGAGATCATAGAATTACTGAAATCAAAAAGATCTCAGTAAAAGAAAATGTTTTACATATAGAAGTTCCTTATGTAGAACATGGAGGAATGGAAATACAGGTGATCTCTAATCCTTACGTGATTTTTACAGTGCCTTCCAATTATCAATTTAATGCTATAGAAATAAAATCTTCAAAATAGAAATGAACAAAATATATCTTGATAACGCTGCAACTACACCTCTTTCTGAAGAAGTGATCGATGCTATGGTAGCTACCATGAAAATGAATTTTGGAAACCCTTCTTCTACGCACAGTTTTGGACAGGAAGCAAAAATTCTTATCGAAAATGTAAGAAGGCAGGTTGCTGATTATCTTCATGTAACTCCCGCTGAAATTATTTTTACTTCTTGCGGAACAGAATCTAACAACATGATCATTAAATCAAGTGTTGAGCATCTTGGAGTAGAAAGAATCATCAGTTCACCGTTGGAGCACAAATGTGTGTCTGAAAGTGTTCTGGATATGAAGAACAGAAAAGGGGTGGAGGTAAACTATATCCGTCCGAACGAAAAAGGAGATATTGATCTTACTAAACTGGAAGAGCTTTTAAAAGCTTCAGATAAAAAAACATTGGTTACCTTAATGCATGCCAATAATGAGATCGGAAACATACTGGATATAAAAAAAGTGGCAGAATTGTGTAAAGCTCACAACGCTCTTTTCCATTCAGATACGGTACAGACGATGGCTCATATGAATTTGGATTTCTCTGATATTCAGGTTGATTTTGCATCTTGTAGTGCTCATAAATTCCATGGTCCGAAAGGAGTAGGTTTTGCTTTTATCAGAAAATCAAGCGGTTTAAAAGGAATTATTACAGGAGGACCTCAGGAAAGAAGTTTGAGAGCCGGAACTGAGAATGTTGCAGGAATCGTTGGCTTAGGAAAAGCCTTAGAACTCTCTTTAAACAATATGGAAGCATATACCAACCATATGCAGGAAATAAAGAGCTATGCAGAAGAAAGACTTACAGCGGAAATTCCAGGGATTAAATTCAACGGGAGAAGTGCAGAGAAGGAAAACAGTCTTTATACAGTTTTAAGTGCATTATTGCCTTATAAAAACCCTTTAATTGGGCTTCAGCTGGATATGAAAGGAATTGCTATTTCTCAAGGGAGCGCTTGTTCTTCAGGAGCGTCAAAACCTTCCATGGTGATGATGATGGTATTATCTGAAGACGAAATGGATCACTGTACGCCGCTTCGTATCTCTTTCAGCCATTTAACGACTAAAGAAGATATTGACGCTCTGGTAACAGCTTTGAAAGAAATTTCTAAAGATTTCGTTATAGAAAATACAAATGTTGAGCATAGATAGGTCTATTGCTCAAAATGCGTAATTTTGAATATCCAATTTAACGGAAAAAGAAAAAATAATATTAATTAAAATAAAAGAAACAAAAATGGCTTTAGAAATTACAGATAGCTCATTTCAGGAAACGGTTTTGAAATCAGATAAGCCGGTATTAGTAGACTTTTGGGCTGTATGGTGCGGACCGTGCAGAACATTGGGACCAATCATTGAAGAAGTAGCAACTGACTTTGATGGAAAAGCAATCGTAGGAAAAGTAGATGTAGACAACAACCAGGAAATTTCTATGCAATATGGTATCAGAAATATTCCTACTGTTTTAATTTTCAAAAACGGTGAAGTGGTAGACAAATTGGTTGGTGTAGCTCCAAAAGAGGTGATCGCTGAAAAATTAAGCGCACACTTATAAAAAAATAAGTTTGATAATGAATGCCTTCCATTTTTGGGAGGCTTTTTTTTAAAAATAATTTGCTGGTAAGGAAAAAAGTTGTAGTTTTGCAATCACAAAAAAGAAACGAAGTTCTTTAGGAAAAAAGATCCGGTAGTTCAGCTGGTTAGAATGCCGCCCTGTCACGGCGGAGGTCGCGGGTTCGAGTCCCGTCCGGATCGCAGAAGTTTTCTCAATTTCTTTAAAAAATTGATCCGGTAGTTCAGCTGGTTAGAATGCCGCCCTGTCACGGCGGAGGTCGCGGGTTCGAGTCCCGTCCGGATCGCGGAAGTTTTCTCAATTTCTTTAAAAAAAATTGATCCGGTAGTTCAGCTGGTTAGAATGCCGCCCTGTCACGGCGGAGGTCGCGGGTTCGAGTCCCGTCCGGATCGCAGAAAGCAGTAAAATTTATTTTTACTGCTTTTTTATTGTCTGTTATTTAAAATAAGGCTTATATAAGTGGATAGACATTTATTAAAAAATCTCTTCTGTATCGATCTTATCGCTATGATTTATTTTTAATATTTTCTAAATATATTTAATGTTTTATATTTCATTGATTTGGTTTACAGTCTTTTTGATTTAAATTTTCCTATATTTTCAGCACAATAAATTCCGAAATTCTTCTAACCTGAGAGGAATTTATCATCGTCAGACATTTACAAATTTTCATATTTGTATCATTAACCAATAAAAAAATATTATGTCAAAACACGATGTGAAAGGAAAAGTTGTTTTAATTGCCGGAGGAGGCAAGAACTTAGGAGGACTCTTAAGCAAAGATTTTGCAGCTAAAGGTGCAAAGCTCGCTATTCATTATAACAGTGAAAGCTCAAGAGAAGAAAGTGAGAAAACATTAGCGGAAGTTCACGCTTTAGGGGCTGAAGCTTTTTTGTTTCAGGGAAACCTTACGAAAGTTGAAAATATTACCAAATTTTTTGATGAAGCCAAAAGTAAATTCGGAGGAATTGATATTGCGATCAATACCGTTGGAATGGTACTTAAAAAGCCGTTTACAGAGACTACGGAAAAGGAATATGATACAATGTCGGATATCAACTCAAAAGTAGCCTATTTCTTTCTACAGGAAGCGGGAAAGAAAGTAAATGACCATGGGAAAATCTGTACGATTGTGACATCGCTTCTTGCTGCTTATACAGGGTTGTATTCTACGTATGCGGGGATGAAAGCGCCGGTTGAACATTTTACACGCGCTGCTTCCAAAGAATTTGGGGCAAGAGGAATTTCTGTTACAGCAGTGGCTCCGGGGCCAATGGATACTCCTTTCTTCTACGGGCAGGAAGCTGAGGATGCTGTAGCTTATCATAAATCTGCATCGGCATTGGGCGGTCTTACGGATATTAAAGATATTGCTCCTTTGGTTGAGTTTTTAGTAACTGATGGGTGGTGGATTACTGGACAGACCATTTTCGCAAACGGAGGTTATACTACCAGATAATATGCATTGATTTTAACGTTTTATTTGATTGGGAATTGATTTTTCAATTCTCAATTTTTATTCGTATTAAAATAATAGATTTGAAAATCTGTAATTTATGTTTATTGTGCATGAAATCGGAGATTAAAGTTTGTTAATATTGAAAAAAACTATATATTTGCAACCACAATAACAGAGGGAAATATTTCTGAAATTGTAAAAAGATCCGGTAGTTCAGCTGGTTAGAATGCCGCCCTGTCACGGCGGAGGTCGCGGGTTCGAGTCCCGTCCGGATCGCAACTGTTTCATCAAAATAGTGTAAAATGCTTTAAGACATATGTTTTAAAGCATTTTTTATTTTATATCTGTTAGGGCTAATAATAACAAAATAAAAATGACCTATTCTGTGACCTGAAATATTTGATAAAATAGGTCACTGAAACATTTAAACTTTCCATCGGTATTTTCTAAGATTAATAACTTATGAAATGACCTATTATGAAATGGTTGTGTTACCAAACACTCTGACCGTATTGAGAAACGTGTAGGAATTGAGTTTGTAAAAGATACTTTGACACGTGATCAAGAATTCCTTTTGTGGAAGCATAACATAACCTTTCCTATTTCTTTTTATCATAATTCGCAATGGTTAAATCTTTAAAAATCATCTCATAACCCCTTTCTAAATTTGATGTTACGAGGTGACCCGAATAATTTTCATCAAAGACTAATTTATTCGAAAACCAAATATTATCTCCGATGTGGATGGTATTACCTTTTACTTTAATTGTATTTAGATCAGTGAAAAAGCCTGTTCCTTCGGCTTTGATGGCAGCTTCTTTGAGTGTCCAGAGTGTAAAGAATTGACGTAAAGGATTTGATGCTTCGTTTATCTGTTTCCATTCAGAATTACTCATTATGTTTGTGATTTCAGAAAAGTTAATTGGCTTTATTTCTTCAATATCGAGCCCTAGTTTCAGGTTTTTTCCAATTACGCAAAAAACGTACCTTCCGGAATGGCTAATACTGAAATCAAAATCTTTGGATAAGTAAGGTTTTTTAAATTGGTTATATTGAATAGTATCAAGAGCAATTGATCCATAACCAATATTTTTTAAAGCTTCAGCCAACAGTAATTTGCCTGATAGATTTCTCACCTGATCTTCTTTGTTTTTATAGCTTTGATTAATTTTTTGAAGCTGAAAAGGAAGAATAGACAGCCATTGATCTAAAATGGCTGTCATATCTTCAGGATTAAACTTTGTATAAAATATTTTTATCATTAAAGAACTCCTAAATATTTACAAAATGCTTCTACATTATCACGTTTTACTGTTTTGTTCTCAATAGAACTGCCTTCGAGGAATTTTTTGGTATTGGTAATATCAAAATCAGGAGTATTTTGATGAATCTCAATAATGGATTTATTATCATAAGCAACGAATTTGAAAAGATTCAAAAGAGGATAGAGCGGACTGTTTTCGTCGTTTTCCCAAAGGGCGCGCCATTGCGGATAAGGAACTGGTTTTAGATCAAAATTAAATTCTTCACGAAGTAGCTCAAAGAATTCCGTTACGGTCATATTATCTTCTGGTTCCGGGCTTAAATGGAAAATTTGACCAATAGAATCAGGATTTTTGGAAATATAGGTGATGGCTTTACTGACGAAATCTACCATCGTTAATTCCTCCTTTTGATCAATTAAAATTGGGTACGCTTTTAATTGGATACAGGTTTTTATCAGTGATCCCCACCATTGGTATTTTGCGGTTGCTCCGGTCAGGCTATGGCAAAAAACATAACCTAACCTGAAAATTACAATGGGAACGCCCTGTTTTATAGCTTCCTGCGCTACCCGTTCCATCACCCATTTGCTCTGGATATAGCCCATATCACGACTTAAATATTTAAATACAGGTTTGGTATCAGTATCTTCCATAATCAATGCAGGTTTGGTGAAATAATGTTCCCAGCTAAATACCCCGACCGTTGATAATAAAGATAATTGTTTGAGTTGATGAGTGGTTATAAACCTGATCAAAGTATAAAGAGCATCTACATTGGCAGCTTTCATATAAGAATAGGGCTGAAT
Source organism: Chryseobacterium geocarposphaerae (assembly GCF_002797535.1). Classification (NCBI taxonomy): domain Bacteria; kingdom Pseudomonadati; phylum Bacteroidota; class Flavobacteriia; order Flavobacteriales; family Weeksellaceae; genus Chryseobacterium; species Chryseobacterium geocarposphaerae. Next base: position 134,528 of record NZ_PGFD01000003.1, on the reverse strand, counting down.
GAAGTTCACAGCGCTTCCGGCGTGATGCACAACATCTATAATTTCTGCAAGTTCATCATATTTTTCTGTTGAAAGGCCCAGCAATGGTTTTGCAAGATCGCCGGCTAAAATCTTAATTCTTTTTTCATCAAAAATATCCGCTGAAATTAATTGGTTTTCCAATGCTTCAAACAATCTTTCTTTGGCAAGCGTTTCATTATCTGCCCTTATCAGTAAATAAATATCTGCCGAAGAGGAGGCTAATAATTCTACCAATATATTTAGTCCTACAAATCCTGTGACTCCCGTAAGTAAAATAGCTTTCGGGTTGGTGAAATTTCCTTTTTTTGAAACATTAAATTTAAAGGCATCAGAAGCAATTGTTGCATCTTTTTTTATTTCCTCACTTAACGGATCTTGCCCTAATCCATAATTTTGGAGCTCGGGCCTGGCTTCTCTTTCTTCTATCAGTAAAGCTAATTTCCTGATTGAATTGTTGATGTATAATTCGCTCAAAGAAATTGTATTAGGAAAATGTTTGAAAAGTTTGTTGTAAAGCTTTGTAAGTAACAATGAATGTCCTCCCAATTGAAAAAAATCGTCTTCCAGGCTTGTAATTTTGCGTTCCAGCACTTCGCTCCATATTTCTCTGATGATTTTTTCATAATCATTTAATGGCTCTTCCTGAATTCCGGTGGTTTCATTGATTAGATTTTCGGCCATTTGGTTGAGCGATTCCAGGTCTATTTTACCATTTGATTTTACAGGTATTGTTGCTACCATAAAAATTTCATTAGGGATCATATAGGAAGGGAGTTGCCTGTTTAGTTCACTTTTAATATGAGCAATAGGAGCATCGCCGGAAACAAAAGCTCTTAAAGATTTTACACCCCCCAGAGTTTTATGAATATGAACTGTCGCATTTTTTATCCCTTTAATTTTACAAAGCGTATTTTCGATTTCGGCCAATTCAATACGGTAGCCTCTTATTTTTACCTGATAATCGGCTCTTCCGACATATTCCAGCATTCCATCGGCTAATATTTTTACCTGATCTCCGGTTTTATACATTCGGCTGTAGAAGCTGGTTTCATTATTAGCGAAAGGATTTTTAATAAATTTTTCTGCAGTAAGTTCCGGTTTATTCAGGTAACCTCTTGAAAGCTGGATTCCTGAAATATAAAGCTCACCAATAACACCATCGGGAACCTGACGAAGGTATTGGTCTAAAACATATAGCTTCATATTTTTAATGGCTGTTCCTATGGTATTGTCAGGATGTATATCATCAAAAACAAATGTATTGACCGCAACAGTAGATTCTGTTGGACCGTACATATTAAGAAGTTTTGCGCGTTTTTTCCAATACTGGCTAACTTGTGGAGGGCAGGTCTCTGCACCGGTTCCGATTACTTTTAATAAAGGTAAATTTTCATTTTGGGGAATTGTGGAAAGCACAGAAGGTGAAATAAAAGGAATTACAGAAATCGAATGTTGAGCAATAAATTCGGATAGATGGTCACCCAACAATTTATTATTTGGATAAAGATGAATGGTGGCACCTTTCGTCAACGGAATCCACATATCAATGACTGAACCGTCGAAATTATAGGGAGAAAACTGCAACGTTCTATCGTTTTCACTGAGCTCAAGTAAATTTCCGTATTCAGTGATGAAATTTCCTAGCGATTGATGTTCAATAAGCACTCCTTTTGGCTGTCCTGTGGTTCCGGAAGTATGGATAACATAAGCAAGATCGGTAGGAGCATGTGTGTCTTTGTAACTTTTCTGAATATGCTCTAAAGGAGCATTCATCAGATTTTCAATGAAAAGAACAGGTCGTTCCATTTCACTTTTTAAATCAAATTTTACTGTTGTAATTAAAAATTTTGGTTTTGTATCCTCAAGGATCGTTTTAATCCGATCAATGGGGTAGGCCGTATCCAAAGGAACGTAAGCGGCGCCGGACTTTATAATCCCTAAAAGCGTTATAATCCGCTCTATAGACTGTTCCTGATAACAGGCAACAAAATCTTCACTTTTAACTCCGGCAGCAATTAATTGACTGGCAATATGACTTGATTTTTTATTTAAATCCTGATAAGAAATTCCCAGTCCGGAAAGAATCAATGCGGTTTTGTCTGGTGTTTTTTCAACCTGTTGTTCAAATAATGCTACTAAAGTTTTTGGAGCTTCGTTGGTTTCAAATTCATTAATTTCTCTCTTTTCTAAAACAGAATAAATATCAATATCTCCAATTTTTTGATCAGGATTAAAAGCGATTGATGCTAAAATGAACAAATATGCTTTGGCCATTTCCGTAATGGTTTTTTCTTTAAATAAAACATCAGAATAATCAATATTTACTTTTAATTTTTCGCCAATCGGAAGCACTTCAAATTGTAAATCAAATTTTGTTTTTTGATTAAAAATCCATTCAGCATTATGATTTTCTATTGGAGTCGAAATCTCAAATTTTTCATTTGGATTTTGTAAGACAAAAACATTTTGAAATAAAGGATTGTGCCCGGCAAACCTGTCTTTAATCACATTACTGATAATTGTTTCCAGCGGAGTTTCCTGGTGTTGAAAAACTTGCGGAATCATATTTTTTATTTGGTGTAAAAAATCTGAAAAGACAGGATTCCCATCAATTTTCATACGGATCGGAAGCATATTGGTAAAATACCCGATGGTTTTGTCAAAACGGTGCGGCCGGTTAGCAAATGGACTTCCTACACAAATATCCTGTTGACCACTGTAATATTGCATCAGCAAGCCAAAAGCGGACAATAGAGTGATGTACAATGTGGCGGAATGCTCTTCTGAAATTCTCTGTAATGTTGCGGTTAGTTTTTCATCAACTTCAAATTGATACTGTTTACCAGAATCCGGATGCGGATATTCTTTTTTGAAGTCGTGGGCAATCTGAAGCACGGAAACATCTTCCAAATACTCTTTCCAGAAATTGATTCCGTTTTCTTTATCCTGTTTAGATTGGTAAATAACGTAATTTTTATATTCTGTCAAAACTCTTTTATCTTCCTGGTTATTTGAGATTTGATGATATAAAGTGTTAATTTCCTGAACAATTAAAGGCATCGACCATCCATCTGTAACAATGTGATGCACCATCAAAAACAATGAAGCCGGCTTGCCATTTTTATGAATAACATAAGCCCGGAGCATATAATCTCTTTGCAGATCAAACGGAATTTTTATGAGTTCCTGAACTTTTTCAGCATCATATAAATTTTCTAAAATCCAGTTATTTTCACTCATTGCGGACTGGAAAGCCTGATTTTCTTTTTCTTCTATAATTGTTCTTAGAATGCTGTGTTTTCTTAATAATTCTTTAAAGGCCTTTTCTAAAGTAGGTAAAGAAATAGCTTCATTGACTGGGTATAGCGCACCCACATTATAGGCTACACTGCCATATAGTTTGTCTAGAAACCATAAGCTCTGTTGCTGAAAAGATAATTGAACGGGATGATTATCAGGTATTGATGGACCGGTTTCATTTTGTTCGGTTTTTTCTAAATCAGTAATATATTTCTCTAACTCGTGAATGGATGGATATAAAAAAAGATCAGCAATTTGTAAAGGAAGATGTAATTCCTGTCTAATCAAATAAATAAGTTTATAAGCCAGAATTGAATTTCCTCCAAACTGAAAGAAATTATCATAAATTCCAACTGATTTTATATTTAAAACTGTGCTCCAGGCATTGGCTAATTGCTTTTGTAACTCAGTCTGAGGTGGAACAAAAAAATGTCTTTTTTCTTCAGTGATTTCTAGGGTGTTTAAGAATGATTTATCAATTTTTCCATTTGCGGTTAATGGAAACTCCTGAATTTCCAAAAATTTTGAAGGAATCATATAAGAAGGCAATCGTTCAAACAAATAAGCTCTTATAGCTTCCGGAAAAGTGTTTTTGTCTTTGTTATTTTTATAAAAACAAATTAATTGTTTTTCATTTTGCTCTTGTTTTACAACGATAACACAGTTTTCAACAAGATTTGACTGCTTAATATTTTCTTCAATTTCTGCAGGCTCTACACGAAAACCTCTGACTTTCACTTGCTGATCCGCTCTTCCAACAAATTCAATGGTATGATCTTCCAATTGTCTTACAAGATCGCCTGTTTTATATACTCTTGTTGTTTTTCCGTCAGGTGTTGTGAACGGTAAAAATCGTTCAGCTGTAAGATCCGGACGATTGTAATATCCTCTTGAAACCTGGATTCCTCCAATGTAAAGTTCTCCAACCTCATTAGTAGGCAAAATATTCATCTCCTGATCTAAAACATAGAAATCTACGTTGCGTAAGGGTTGCCCAATTGTGCCGATAGGATGGGTTTCACTAAATTTAAATCCGCTTACCACCACGGTAGTTTCAGTAGGGCCATAGATATTAATTAATTCGACTTTTGTCTTCCAATATTCAATCACCTTAACTATTGGAGCTTCTCCACCGGTACATATTTTTCGTAAGCTTCCGATTTGCTTGTCCGTCGGTAAAGTTGCCAAAATCGAGACCGGTAAATAAGGGAGAACAGTGATATTGTTTTGACAGATGTAACTAAGCAGCGCATCACCTACTATTCTGTTGTCCGGATAAAGATAGACTGTCATTCCTAATGAAAGAGGAACCCAAAGATCTAATACAATTCCATCAAAATTTGATGATGAAATATTAAGTGCGGTATCTTCTTTTTCTGTATTCAAAAATTCCCCGAAATATTGTATGAAATTGCCCAATCCTTTATGTTCTGCCATTACCGCTTTCGGAGCTCCTGTACTTCCAGAGGTATAGGCTAAATAGGCTAAGCCGTTTTTGATTTCGGAATCAGGATTTTCTTTAGGCATTTGGAGAATGTCTTCTTTTTTTTCATCAATGAAAATAATTTCACCTTTATAAAAATGAAATTTTTCGGCAAATTTTTTCTTAGTGATTAGCATGGGGCTGTTGGTATCCTCCAAAATATGCTGCAAACGATTATCCGGATACAACGGATCAAGGGACACATACGCTGCACCCGATTTCCAGATGGATAACATAACGATAACCTTTTCTATGGATTGATCTAAACAAAAGCAAAGAGGAACCTCCGTAAATATTCCTTTTTGTTTTAGGTAGTTTGATAACTGGTTTGAATTAATGTCAAGCTGTTTAAAAGAAATTCTTTCATTTTCGTAAATAAGTGCTGTTTTTGTAGAATTCAGCATAACCGCATTATCCAATAAAGACAATACAGTTGTTCCCTGTGTTGAGATTTTGTTCATTTGGCTGGTTTTAGTTTTAATTTTTTTAATAATATAAAATTATGTAAATAAATAATTAAATTCACATTCTATTTAATTTTTAATATTAATAAATCATTATATGAAAAACTTACCAAGAAAACCAGAGTTATCTTTCAAAATGTATGAATTAATAAGTGGCTATTGGGTGGCTGCTTGTATTCGCTCAGTTGCGCAGTTAGATATTGCAGATAAGCTCCTGAACGGTGCTAAAACCTTGTCAGAATTAGCAAAAGAAACCGATTCAGATGAAAAGTCGCTATACCGCTTATTAAGAGCCGTTACCAGCGTTGGAATATTTGAAGAAAGGGAAGATGGAGCGTTTGAATTAAATGATTTTGGATCGACTTTATTAACAGAGGTTCCGGGGTCAGTAAAACCCTGGGCTTTAGCCAATCTTGGAGAGCATTATCCTGCTTTTGGAGAGTTAACTTATGGTGTAAAAACAGGAAAAGTACCTTTTGAATATGCTCACGGGGCATCTGTTTGGGATTATTATAAGCAAAACCCGGAAGCTGGGGTTAATCTTTCAAAAGCTATGGCAGGAATGTCCGGTGCTGTTTTAAAAACAATTATTGATACCTACGATTTCTCTCCATACAAAACGTTGGTAGATATAGGCGGCGGAAACGGAGCTATGATGTTTGCTGTTTTAAGTGCAACACCTGAAAGTACTGGGATTGTTTTCGATGAACCTTATGTAATAGAACAAACAGCACAGCATATACCCGAGGATATGAAAGGAAGATGTACTGTACTTGGCGGAAGTTTTTTTGAAGAGGTTCCTGCCGGTGCAGATCTTTATATGACAAAATGGGTTATCCACGATTGGAATGATGATGAGTCGATTAAGATTTTAAAAAACATACAAAAAGCGATGCCTTTAGGAGGTAAATTACTAATTATTGATTCTGTTATTCCGGATGACTCGCGGAATACACCACACGCCGGAAAGTTATTAGATATCAATATTATGGCGATGACAACAGGAAAAGAGCGTACATTGAGTGAATTTAAATTCCTTCTGGAAAGTGCAGGATTAACCTTTAAAAATTTGATTCAGACAGCTACGGAAATTTCCAGTATTATTGAGTGTGAAAAATTAATTTAGAAATGAAAAAGAGATCACAAAATAATTTCAGATATTTTAAGTAAGACGCCGCAAGGGACAAGACTGGAAAATGGAATGTCTAAAAATAGGCTTGGTTTAGAGAAATCTTTTGAATGAGATCTAATTACGCTCATTAAAATTATATAGTTGTATAAAAAAGGCTGACTCATTGTGAGGCAGCCTCTTTTTTATTTTGTATAATCAGATCAAATTATTTCAGAATTAAAACAGGCTGACTTACATTTTGATAAATTCCTTCGGAAATGCTTCTGTTGGCTATATAATAAAGGAAACTGTGTTTTCCCGGTAATGCAATCACAAGATCGGTTTTATTTAATGAGGCAAAAGATAAAATGCCATTGATGATGTTTTCGTCGTATAAGTAGTGGATACTATTGGGAATATCATTCAGATTTTGGTAAATGTATTTTTCAAGCTCTTCTTTTTTAGATTCTGTAATATCTTTGTTTACTTTTTTATGGATATTTAAAAGCGACAAATGGATATCTTTTTGGTGGATAATCGATTTGTAGTGAAACAATCTGTCTAATTTTGTGATACTATCAATATCACAAGGTATTAATATGTTTCTGATTGCGTTGTAAGTGTAACTATTGGGAACAATTAAGGTTTTTACAGGACTTGTTCTTGCAATATCTATAATATTTTCCGAAATGAAACTCTCCGTCACAGAAGTTTTATCATCACTGCCTAAAATAATTAATTCAACATTCTGCTGATCTTTTATAATATCATTAATGCTCCTTATCAAAGACATATCGGTCGTTGCTTTTGAAACCTTTATGTCGGGCGACTTTTCAATAATAATTCGGCTTAATTTCTCTAATAATTCTTCTGTGTCTTGCAATATCATATTGATACTTTCTTCGTTGACGAAGGAGTGCCCTTCTGCTAAGTGCAGATATTCGAATACAGATTCGTTATTTGTTTTTAAAAGGATAATATGATCATATCCGTATTGTTTTGCCCAGTCTGCAGAAAGCTTTACTGCATTTTCGGTAGTTTGTGTTGTGTCAACAGGTACAAGTATTGTTCTCATTTCGTAAAGATTTTAGCCTTTAAGAGCCTTTATTGGTTAAGATTAGCTGTCATTTGTTTGATTAAAAGCAATGCATTTTTAAGTTCATTCTCATAAATTCCTTCCGCTGCCTTTTGGTAAAGTTCCAAAGCCCATGGATATAATTTTTCCATAAGTTTCTTTCCGCTTTGTGTAAGAAAAACCTGTCTATTCCTTCGGTCGTTTTTATTTTCAACCCGTTCTACGAGTCCTCTTTTTGTCAGATTATTAATCAGATAGGTTATGCTTGATTTGTCTTTGCTGATCTGGGTGCTGATCTCTTGTTGATTGATTCCTTCATTTCTCCACAGAATTCCCAGAATTTCGATAAGTTCAAAAGAAAGCGAAGAGTCATATTCATTAATTCTTGTCTGAATTTTCTGCCTTAATCTGCTTTTCATCTCATTCATTGCTAGCCCTAGCTCGAGTGCCAGCTGAGAAATATTTTGATTTTGTGAAGGTATCATTTTAATTATTAGACTTTAAATCATTCATATAAACAAATATATGATAAATTAGTTTTAATTTAAACTAATTTGAGGCTTAATTCACATCATAATTAAAAGGAAATCTGATAAGATCAGCAATCAACAGATTAAAAGCAGACGGTATTCACCAACATTTTCCTTTGGTGCACGATGTATACAAGGTAAAACCTTTTGTTCTGGGTGGTCCACGGCTAATCTCCAAAGATGTCCTAGACCTAAATTTACGGGTTTAGCATTCGGTTTAGGTTCATAATGAAGATCGAAAAAATAATCTTTCAAAAAAGTTTCGAATTCCTCTTCCGGACCATTATGCAGTTCCTGAAGCTTTTCTCTTATTTCAGGAATCAATATTTTTTGTATAGCTTGTTCATTGGGCAGAATATCACTGGAGGTTCCATGATATGTACACAAAAAAGTGTCTGTTCCGACAGGGGAGCGATCAATATGGTAAGAATAAACGTCTGTTGAAATGAAGCTGAATTCTTCATCCCGCTCATACTTTTTAAGTAAATTAAGAGAAGGAGATGCTCCAGAATCTGTTAAGAGTTGCATATCATTCAGAATGATTTCTCTGGCAGTATTTCCATGTTCTGAAAGTTGTAGTGCTAAAAGATCCTCAATGAAAACCTCTGTAATATCTTCCTTTAATTGAAGCTTAGATACAATTTCTTTAAAATCTCCAGCCAAGTTTCTTTTCCAACAAAAGGCATTTACAGGCATCTGAAAGTCGGTATTTACAAGTTCGGAAAAAGAAGAAACTACTTTGATTTGATTGTTACCGGAAAGTGTATTGTTCATATTAAATAAGAGTAGACTAATGGATAAGCAAAAATAAGGAACAGTTACAAGCTTTGTTCAGATTCTATTAAAAACAATGAAATAATTTTGTTAATTTATCCTTATCTGGCAATGAGTACTTGTAATGGTGTTGGTTATCATTTTATTACATGTATTGACATGCTTATTGGATTTTACAGTTTTATATTAATAAATCAAAGGGTTTGATAAGCCTGAAAAAAATTATTCCAAAGTGATTAATTCTGACCAAATGTTTCGTATTTTTAACAGAAAAACGAACAATATTCAAATAATGATAATGAATATTACGAGGAATACTTATTTAAATATTTTTATGTTGAATAGTCTGTTTATTAGATTTTAGGTCTGATATTTGTAGTGGACAGACCAACTAAACGGTGAATTTTATTTATGAGAAAAAACACAACATTGAAAAAATCATTTTTATATACTATTGCATTGGCGGTGCTTTTGGTTTCTTGTAAAAAAGAAACTGAAAAAGTAAATGATATAATTCAAGGGACTGCCGATTCTATCGTCGAGACTTCGGGGTCAGAACAAGATTCTGCTAAAAAAGAACCCGTTGTTCAAAAAGAATCTTTGCCACCCGCAATGCAGGAAGATGGCTTTTATAATGCTTTTATTTTCCCAAAAGATAAGAAGCTGAAAGATTCATTGTTTTCTGTTTTTAATAAAAAGTATACAGAAAAAGAACGCTATGCTATCTTTGCACTGAACAGATTAGACGCAAAAAATAAATGGAATGCAGATACTTTAGTTGTTCCTGCTAAAATAGATACCACTTTAATGGAGTATTCACCGTTTCCTATGCAGCTGGATGTACTAAGTCCCGTGAAAAAATTTGTAGTTTTTTCTTATCCTATTCAGGCTTATGGAGTGTATTCGAACGGAAGTTTAGTGAAATGGGGACCAACAAGTATGGGGAAAAAAGCTGCACAAACGAAGAGAGGACTTACTTTTGCCAATTGGAAAAAGAAACTGGCAATCTCCACAGTAAGCAGTGAGTGGAAGCTACCCTATAATTTTAATATATTCAATCTGGACGGAATCGGATGGCATCAGTATGATCTTCCAGGTTATCCGGCATCACATTCCTGTTTAAGATTATTAATGAAAGATGCACAATGGCTGTATTCTTACGCAGATACCTGGGTTTTAAATCCGGGAGGTGCTACCACCAAAGCCAAAGGTACTGCAGTGCTGGTATATGGAGATTATAAATGGGGTGGAAGAAAGCCCTGGAGAAAACTATTGGATGACCCCAATGCCAATAATATTTCTGTAGAGGAAATGACCAAAATGATCGAACCGAATATCGAGAAAATAATAAAGGAACAGGATAACCGACAAGTTGTAGTAGATTCTATTAAAGCGGCAAAAGCTGTTTTGGAGCAAATGCCTGAAAATCCTAAAACGGAGGCCCCTTAATTATTCTTTCTTTTCAAATTGTAAGGTAGATTCCTCTGCAAATCTTCTTAACTTTTGCATCTCCTCTTTACCTTTATGCTGACCAAATCTGGCCGCTGCATAGGTAAGCCCAATGCAAAACAGCATTACAAAAGAAGCATTGAGAGCCCAGGGAAATTCATGACTGTTGATTTGATTCTCTACATAATGCATGGTGAAAAAAGTCATCCAGAGAATAGAAAAAGAAAAGTATAAAAACATAAAGAAAGTCCAAACCGCAGAGCTAGGTCCGAAAACACCTCGTATTGCGGTTTTTTCATCTTCAATTTCTATCCTTAAAGATAATCTGGGCTTCCAGTAATTATCATATTTAGTTACTACATAAATTGTAGCAACTTCATGATTAATATTCCCGGAGAATTCATCTTTGTGTTCAGCAAGGTATTGCTTTAAGCTTTTAGCATATTCTTCCTTGCTGAGATGGGTGAACATTTTGAATCTGGGCCTGCTTCTTATTTTGTCTAAAGTAGTTTCTTCGGTATTCATATTATTCTTGATATGGGATTGGATCTTCTAAATCGAAACTTAAGGTCATTTCTTTTTTATTTCTTTCAATCTGCATATTGATGGTTTTTCCTTCTTCAGATTTCATCAGTTCCAGGATTTTCTCCATCGTCATATCTGCTGTTTTTTTTCCGTTTATGCTGATCAGTCTGTCATCTTTTTTTAATCCGGCTTTGTAAGCAGGAGAGTCTTTCCGGACACCGGCAATGGCGAAAATAGGTTTTAGAACAAAATTATATTGTAAATTGTTGTTAATTAACTCAATTCCTCCGTTTAAGTTGTCCCTGTTTTTAGTGGGGAGGCTTACGATATCTTTAGACCATTCCATACCATCTTGCCTGAAATCAAGGCCGCTCATATTGAAGTGAAACGGGTCATTAAAATTTCTGTTTTTTCTTAGGTAAAGTTTCTGATTGGCATAATCGAAAGCGATTGTAAAACGTCTCATAATATCACCTCCTATAGATCCTTTTCTGTTTTCGACCATATTTACGTGTTGGATAGAATATTCATCAGGCATTGCTGTGAGAGGTTTTTCAAACTTAAAATTGCCTAAATATAAATTATGGATTCTGCTTCTTTTCCCATAAATATCGCCATTAAATCCTCTTCCTAAAAAATCATCAATATTAGGTCTGTTATACACGAAATTTTTAATAAGGGTGGGGAATAACCAGATAGCATCACTGTTTCCAAGATCTATTAATAGTTTAGAATCTTTCTTTTCGTTTGTCATTTCTACATCTGCGACAATATAAGGCTTGTTTTTTTCAACAGTAATATCGAGGATATCAAATTTTCTTATCTTTTTTTTAAATAATCTTTCATCATTGTAGATTGTAATTTTCTTCGATAAGTAGTCAATTACTATTGGGTGATTTTTAAAAAAATGATATCCGATGATTCCATTGACGGGAATTCCGATGTGGGAAGAGATATTAAAGCCCTGATCTGTGATGATATAGAGTGTGGAACTGTAATTTACGTAATCTTTACCTATTCTGGCAATGTTGTTGTCTGATCGAAAACCGTCAATACTCGCATTACCTCCCAAACCTGAAAGCCTTATTTTTTCGAGATTTGCAAGCTTTAATTCTTTGTTTTCAAGGCTGAAAATAGAAGTTTCTGCAATTCCGGTATCTAAGAGGAAAGTTAAATCCGCTCCATTTACATTAACCGGAATGAAAATCAGATTATTGATTAACTTAAAAGGAATAACTGTTTTTTCGGCATTCTGTATTTCAAATGAGTTCTGAGCATTCATGAAAATGCTGAACAAAATTATCATTATAAAATACCAATGTTTCATATAATGAATTTAGTGAATTTATCCTTATCATAAATAAAAAACATTCTCAAATGTGAGAATGTTTGCTAATCGTTTATTCAGAACGGGATATTTTTGAAGTTTTCTTAATTTACTTGGAGAAGAAATCCATGAGATCCATATAGTTTTTCTGATTGACACCATGCCCACTCATGTATTCTCTGAATGTGAAGTAGCATCCAAGGTCATACAAAAGATCCGCAGCTTTTCTTCCCCATTCCAGAGGGATTACAGCATCATCTGTTCCGTGAGAAATAAAGAAACGTAATTTTTCCAGCTTCTTCTTATCTTTTACGATATTGGTTAATATCTTTTCTTCAGGGTAGCTGCTTAAACACGCTATATAACTGAATAAATCAGGGTATCTTAAGGCTAAAGAATAGCATAAAATTCCTCCCTGACTAAAACCGCAAAGGTGGGTCTTACCATCAACAAGTCCATAATGATTTATAATTTTTAAAATACTTTCTAAAACTGATTGTAAAGCTTCTTCCGCTTGCGGAACGTCAATGAAATTTTCAGGATTGTTAAAATCTATATCATACCACGAAAAGCCTTCAAATTGAGTATTTCGAGGGGCTCTGAAACTTACAATGATCCAGTCTTTTGGAAGGGTTTCTCTGAAGCTGAAAAGGTCTTGTTCATTGCTTCCGTATCCGTGCAGCATAAAAAGGATTGGGGTACTGGAAGTTATATTTTCGGGTTCTCTTACGATGTAATCTAAATTCATAAAGACAAAGATAAATAATTAATCAGATGGATTGAATTGGAAATTATGATTCTATAGATAAAATTAATTTTGGAGCGTTTTAATCAATTTTTATAAAGCCATTTTAACTTGCTATACAGGTTTTAATGATTTGATATTTTTTAGAAATCTTTGTTGGAAAATTTTCATAAAAGTTATTTTTATATTGATAAAAAGCCTATATTTGAAACATAAAAATTTATTTGGAGAAATGAAGCAATTTTACAAATCAAAAAATTTACTTAGACTTTCTTTTTTATTTGCTGTATTATTTTCAGTAATTGTAGTGGTTAATTCTTGTAAAGATGACGACGATGATGAATATGTAGATCATGTTGTCCAATTTGAAGCAAAAATAACACCTGGTGGAACAACTCCTCCAACCGCTCCTATTCATATTTTTAAAACAATTGTTACTCAGGTAGGAACTAATCAACAAACTCTGTATGATACTGAAGGACTAACCTGGTCAACTGGAGAGTTTTTTGTAAACTCTAGTCAGTCACAATTGAATTTAGCCGCTAATGCAGACCTTCCGAATGCTGATTCTAAGCTTACTGTTACTATCTGGATTGATGGTGAAGTTGCGGAAACAGCAACTGTAACAGGGAACGGAATTAAAAGTGTTGCTGTAGCGCACAGCTTCCTTGAATTATAAAAATTATTTTTTTATTATATCTGAAGAACCACCTTTAAAGGTGGTTCTTTATTTATCGATCATATTGTGCTGAATGGCCAGGCTTATGAGTTCCGTAGAGTTTTTTGCCTGAAATTTTTGCAGTAAATTTTTTCTGTGTGTATCTACGGTTAAAGGACTTAAAAATAGTTCATCAGCAATTAAAGCACTGGTTTTTCCTTCAGCGACCAGTTTCAGAATTTCCTTTTCCCTTTTTGTTAATCTCGGCGTTGCTATTGTTGTATGTGAGAGCTTGCTTATGATGTGTTTTGTCTCATTACAGAAAACAATATTTCCGGAAAGAGCTCCTTTCAGACATTCTATAAGCTCATCTATAGACGTGTTTTTTAGTAAATATCCACTTGCTCCGTTTTGAATACACTGCATGATAATACTTCTCTCAGAACGGTTACTGAACATAATTACGGAAGTATTGGGAACTACTTTTTTTATTTCCTTACAAATTTCAATTCCGCTATAGTCAGGCAAAGTAATATCCAGAAGAATAATATCTACGGGATTGGTTTTTATAAAAGTGATGATCTCGGAACCTGTTGTGAAGCTTTCCGAAACATGAAAATAAGACTGATTGCCAAGCATCATTTTCAGCCCTTCAATCACAATAGGATGATCGTCAACAATAACGATATTTATTTTTTCAGTCTGCATGCGTATTAAGTTCAATGTTGATAGTAGTTCCTTCATGATCGGAATTGATTTCCATTTTTCCTTTCAGGTAATCTACTCTGTTTTTTAGGTTTCGAAGTCCGAGACTTTTTGTTTTCTCTTCACTGTTTTTTGCAAATCCTTTTCCGTTGTCTTCAATCGTAATAAAGAAATTTTCTTCAGATTGTGAGCACTGAAGTAAAATATTGTTGGCTCCTGAATGTTTTACCGCATTAGCCAAGAGTTCCTGTACAATTCTGTAAATATTAAGCTGAATATTGAGCGGTAATTTTTTTTCGATATTGATCGGTTGAAAATCAATGTCAAGATCCTTTCTGATGTAAAATTCGCAAAGATCATTTAAGGCGGTTTCCAGCCCGAAATTAAGCAGGGATTCAGGCATTAGGTTTCTGGCAACATGACGAAGTTCAGCAACAGAATTGTCCAGCTGGGAGAGGATTCTGTAAAATTCTTTATCTTTTTCAGGATTGAGATGATGAGAAGACCAGGTTGAAAAATTAATTTTTACTCCGGCAAGCATTCCGCCCAACCCATCATGAAGATCCCGGGCAATTCGTTCCCTTTCTCTTTCCTCTCCTTCAAGAATGGCTTTGGTAAGGCTTAATTCCTCTTTTTGCTTTATATCAGTGATTTTTTGCTGAAGATTAATTTCTTTCTGTTCAGATATTTTTTTGTTTTTTCTATAAATGACAAAGAAGAAAATAAAAAAGATAATCAATAATAATAGTACAAGGCTAAGTCCTATTAAATAAGAATTCTTCTCACTTACTTCCAGTTCTCTTTGCTTTTTTTCAGCATTCAGGTTCGCAATTTTTCTCTCTTTTTCTGCAGCATTAAATTTGGCTTCAATTTTATTGATTTCTAATTTTACACTTTCTGTATTCAGACTGTCATTAAGCTTAGAATACTTCTGTTCCCACAACAATGCTTCTTTAGGGTTTCCCATCTCTTCATTAAGTGCGGAAAGTTGTTTATAGATTGCTTTTCTATTGTTAAGATCTGAAGCTAAAGATTGCTCCGCAAGGATGTCTTCAAGAGTTTTTTTGGCCTCATCATATCTTTTCAATTTTTTTAAGATATCATATTTATTGAAATAAAACATCTGAGCCAGTAAATTCTGACTGAATTTCGTAGAATAAAAAATCCCCTTCTCAATAACCGGCAGCGCTTCTTCATTTCTTTGTTTTGTGATCAGATAAAGTGTTTTTCCGTAATAATAAAAAGCATTGGCTGAAGATTCAGGATAGGGCTGTATCATTTTTTCAGCTTTATCGAGAAACTTTTTCGCTTCATCACCTTTAGCCTGATAACAGAAATTGCTGGCAGAATTCAGGTAAGTATAAAACAATTCGGCAGAATGGGGATATGGCCTTTCTAATATCGTTAAAGCTTTTTTATTATAGTTTCCTGCTTTTTCAAACTCTGCATTATACGTAAGAATAATAGCAAGCTGTGTATATAAGAAACCTAAACTTTTGCTATTTTCATACCTCTCAACTAAAGGAATGCTTTTTTCAAGGATTATTTTTAGTAGAAACGGATATCCTTCCTTATCTTTTTGTGTTACCCCGTAGCTGTACCACGCAAGAGCCTGTAAAAAAGCTGATTCTTCGGTTTTAAATTTCGATAATTCTTTAATCGAACGCTGATAAGAAACTGCAGCTTTTTCTTTATCACGATCCAGATTATATTGTCCTTCAAAATAAAAATATTTAGCCAGAAGATAGGGATTCTTTTGGGTCATCTTTTTTCCCTGTTCCAGATATTTCTTGCTGAGAGGAGAATCCGTATTCCTGTAATAATTAGATAGAAGAAAAGCCGATTCGGCAATAGATTGAGTGTTAGTCTTCGTATTAACAATATTCTTTAAACTGTCTAAATAAGGCTTTTCATTGAGTGGGATAATCTGCTGGGCTTGTAATGTAAAAGATATTAATATACTTAATAAAATAAGTAGTCTGTTCATGAGTTGTTGATTCGGTTGTTTAGGACGACGATTTTATAGAACGCCCAATTTAACTAAAAAAAACAGCATAAAAAATACCCTGATTTAGGTATAAAAAAATACTTGTTTTTTAGGATTGATAGGTTAAGCATCTACTGATAGCTTTGCAAATACCAAATCACTAATCAATAGAATATTTATTAAAGTAGCAAAATTTAACAAAAAAACTTATGAAAAAAATGAAAATCGTTCATGTCTTAAAAGGAACCTTTATGGTCGTAATGGCAACACTATTTATTGGATTGGTTGCATCTTGTAAAAATGATGACGACGACAATATTCCGGGGTCAGGAAAATCACATAAAGTTGTCTTTAAGGCAATCGCTTCTTCAGGAAGTGATATTGATGTAGCAGTTTATGGAATTGACGGAAATACTACATCGGCGAGCAGCCTTAGCGGAACAACCTGGTCAAGTCCGGAAGTTACTGCTGAAGCCGGAGCTTATAGCGCGAATGTTGCGGTAAGTGCTACAGGAGCAAATGCGTCATCCACTTTAAAAGTTCAAGTTTGGGTAGACGGAGAATTGAAAAAAGAAGGAACCTCTAGTGGGCAGGTTCTGTCAGCTTCTGCAGGATATACTTTCTAAAAAAAATATAAAACATAATTTTGTGATGAAAAAAAGCGGCGAGATTTATCTCGCCGCTTTTTTGTATACTGTTGAAAAGATTAAATTACTTTTACGATGAAGTAACTTTTCTTTCCTTTTTGTAAAAGAAGGAATTTTCCGTCAATCAAATCACTTTCGTTGGCAGTATATACTTCATTTACCTTTTGTTTATTCACAGAAATTGAATTTCCTTTCAATTCTCTTGTCGCTTCACTTTTAGATTTCAGGAAACCTGATTTTTCAGAAAGAAGATCTACGATATTTACTCCTAAAACATCATCTTTTGCTACTTCTTTTTGAGGAACTCCATCAAAAATTTCAAGGAAAATTTCTTCATAAAGACTTACCAGATCCTCTGCTGTTGAACGTCCGAAAAGAATTTCAGAAGCTTTCAACGCTTTTTCATATTCCTCTCTTCCGTGAACCCATACTGTTACTTCCTCAGCTAATTTTTTCTGTAATTTTCTTTCGTGTGGAGCTGTTTTATGTTCTTCAATTAAAGCTTCAATCTCTTCTTTTCCTAAGAAAGTGTAAAATTTAATGAATCTTTCTGCATCAGCATCGGTTGCGTTTAACCAAAACTGATAGAATTTATATGGAGATGTTTTCTTTTTGTCCAACCAATAGTTTTCTCCGCTTTCAGACTTACCAAATTTTGAACCATCCGCTTTAGTAATCAATGGAACAGTCAATGCAAATGCTTCTCCCTGAGCTTTTCTACGGATCAGTTCGGTTCCGGTTGTGATATTTCCCCACTGATCGGAACCTCCCATCTGAAGTTTTACATTATTGTTTTGGTATAAATGTAAAAAATCGTATCCCTGAATTAATTGGTAAGTAAATTCCGTAAAACTCATTCCTTCCGCACCCGATTCTCCTGAAAATCTCTTTTTCACAGAATCTTTCGCCATCATATAATTTACGGTAATATTTTTTCCTACATTTTTTGCAAAATCAAGGAAAGAAATATTTTTCATCCAGTCGTAGTTGTTTACCAATTCCGCTTTGTTAGGCTCATTTCCGGAGAAATCCAAAAATCTTGAAAGCTGGTTTTTCAAACAATCCACATAGTGAAGAAGAGTGGCCTCATCCAAAAGATTTCTTTCCGCAGATTTTCCTGAGGGATCCCCGATCATCCCTGTAGCACCACCTACCAAAGCAATCGGCTTGTGACCATGTTGCTGAAAGTGAGCTAAAATTTTTATCTGAATAAGACTTCCGATATGCAAAGAATCAGCTGTTGGATCAAATCCAATATACGCAGTAGTTACCTCTTTATTCAGTTGCTCATCGGTTCCGGGCATCATATCGGCAAAAAGACCACGCCATTTTAGTTCTTCTATAAAGGAATTCATTGATTTGTTGCTTTAAAATTTTACCCTGCAAAGATAATAAATTCAAGGGAATAAGGCCAATAAACGGAATGACTCCCAATGAAGCCCGGAAACGTTAGTTTTCGGGTTTGCAAAATTTCGATCTTACGATTCCGTATTCCGCCCTTTTTACGAGACGTTTTATTGCAATTCTGTTCAAAATCAATTATATTTGTTAATAATGAATGACGAACAATTATTCCAGCTTATCGGGAAAGCAAAGGAAAAAGACCAGAAAGCTCAGACCAAGCTCATCAACATCTTTTGGGTTGATGTTTTTTCTTTTGTAATGAAAAAAGTAAGGGATGAAAACGATGCCGATGAAATTACGGTAAATGTCTTTTCGAAAGTTTTATCGAAACTGGACATGTATGATCCACATTTTCAGTTTAAGACCTGGATCTTAACCATTGCTCAAAACACCATTATTGATTTTTGGAGAAAAAGGACCAGAGAAAATCAGGATCCTACGGAGAATCTGGATGAAGTAAAAAACCAGTATGCAAAATCTCCCGAAGAACTCATGATCTCCGATGAAGAACAAAAAAAAATCATTAAAACCATTGAATCTTTAGATGCCAATTATCAGGATATTATCAGATTAAGATTCTTTGAAGAAAAAAGCATTAAAGAAATTGCTGAAGAACTGGGGATTTCCGTTGCGAATACTAAAGTCCGTGTGATGCGAGCAAAAAAGGTCTTAGCTGAATTACTGAAAAACAATGAGTTTGAGGACGATTAATACCAACAAAATATCCTTTCATCAGCAAATCTTATAAAAGGCAAGCAATTATAATTTCCATCAATCCTTGTCTTTGATTGTTTCGATAAAAAAATCACTAACTTTGAACCTCAATTTGAGAAATAAATGGAGAATTTAGTTCAAGATACTACCGTTCAGAAACCAAAATGGATTCGTGTAAAACTTCCTACCGGAAAGAATTACAGAGAATTGAGGACCTTGGTTGATAAATATAAATTAAATACAATTTGCCAGAGTGGAAGCTGCCCGAATATGGGAGAATGTTGGGGAGAAGGAACAGCAACTTTCATGATCTTAGGAAATATCTGTACAAGGAGCTGCGGATTTTGCGGAGTAAAAACAGGAAAGCCAATGGATGTAAATTGGGATGAGCCTGAAAAAGTGGCACGTTCTATCAAATTAATGAAAATCAAACATGCGGTTTTAACTTCTGTTGACCGTGATGATTTGAAAGATATGGGTTCTATTCTTTGGGGTGAAACTGTAAATGCCGTAAGAAGAATTTCTCCGGGAACCACTATGGAAACATTGATCCCGGATTTTCAGGGGATTACAAAACATCTTGACAGATTGGTAGAAGTAGCTCCTGAGGTGATTTCTCACAACATGGAAACCGTAAAGCGTTTGACAAGAGAAGTGAGAATTCAGGCAAAATATGAAAGAAGCCTTGAGGTTCTTAGATATTTGAAAGAAGCCGGACAAAGAAGAACTAAAACCGGGGTGATGCTTGGTTTGGGTGAGACAAAAGATGAGGTATTCCAGACCATTGAAGACATCAGAAATGCAAACGTAGATGTGATTACATTAGGACAGTACCTGCAACCGACAAAAAAGCATCTTCCTGTAAAAAAATTCATTACTCCTGAAGAATTTGACGAATTTGGAGACTTTGCAAGAAGCTTAGGTTTCAGACATGTTGAAAGTTCACCTTTAGTAAGAAGTTCTTACCACGCTGAAAAACATATCCATTAAAATAAATACAATCGCTTCAGAAATGAAGCGATTTTTTATTGATACAGAGACTCAAACAAAGATGAAAAACCTCTTGTCATTCTGAATGAAGCAAAGCGTAATGAAGAATCTGTAAATATTTTAGATTCCTCCTTTGTCGGAATGACAATTTATATCGATTCAACAATATTACTCAAATGTTTTTTCTTAAATTCTGAAGGAGTCTTTCCTGTATGATGTTTGAACAGTTTATTGAAATAAGAAAGGCTCTCAAATCCCACATGAAAACAAACTTCTGTCACAGAGTAATCTTTTAATAAAGATATTTGTGCCTGATTGATTCTGTAATTATTTACAAAATCGGTAAAAGTCATATTCGTCTGCTTTTTAAAATAACGGCAAAAGGCAGGAGTGCTTAAACTTACGGTTTGTGCAATTTCATTTACGTTAGGCTTTTTATCATAGTTTTCATGAATATAACTGTAGATGGTACCCATCCTGATTTTATCATTCAGGAACCATTTTATCCGCGTGTCTTCACTATTGAGCTCTTTAACTTCGGTAGACCGGGCCAGAATTTGTAAAATCTCAATTAATCCCATTAAAGATTCGAAAGTATTTTGATCTTTAATCATATGAAGCTTTTCAACAATCGTTTCTTTGGTTTTTCCGGAAAAAGACAGCCCGAGATACGAACGATCTAAAAGCTTTTTAATATTTTCAAACTCAGGAATGCTAAGGATAAGATTATGAAGAAAGTTTTCTTTCATCTGTAAAACCAGCTGTTTACATTCAGTTTGAATTCCATAATCGAAATTAAGATGCGGAACATTGGATCCGATTAACAAAAGATCACTGTTTACAAAGCTTGAAATATCTTTTCCCACATGGCGTATTCCTTTTGATGCCTCTACATAAACAAGCTCAATTTCAGGGTGATAATGCCAGAAAAAGCAGTTTTTAAGAGAAGGGGAAAAAAGCTTGAAAGATTTATCCTTTTCAAATTCTATGATTTCTTTCTGGATTTTCATTTTGTCCTGATTTGATTATTTAAGAGTGTAAAATTAATAAAAAAGGTTAATATGGAGCAAATTAATGTCATCTGAGTGGAGGTCAAAGCCATATTTTCTTTCGATTTTTGCATTTTCAAATTATAATCGATTGTTGTGATCGGTTCTTTCTAAAAATTCAAAAAAGGTTTAGATTTATGGGATTGGATAAAAGAATTTTGCCGCTTGCAATAGGAGGTTTAGGAATTGGAACTACGGAATTTACGGTGATGGGGCTCCTTCCTGATATTGCGAAATCACTTCAGATCTCGATTCCTGAAGCAGGACATTTAATTTCTGCTTATGCAATGGGAGTTGTAATCGGAGCACCTATTTTAATAGGATATTCTGTAAAGTTTCCTCCTAAAAAAGTGCTGATTACATTAATGGTGATTTTTACCTTATTCAATGCTTTATCGGCGATTGCACCCGATTATACAACCATGTTAATTATCAGATTCCTGTCCGGATTGCCACATGGAGCATTTTTCGGGGTGGGAACCGTAGTTGCAGCCAGAATGGCAGGGAAAGGAAAAGAAGCATTTTATATTTCTTTAATGTTTACCGGCCTTACCGTTGCCAATCTCGCAATGGTTCCACTGGTTACTTACATTGGCCATACCTTCCATTGGAGATGGTATTTTGCGATTGTAGCTGTAATTGGATTATTAACTTTAATCTCTTTAAAACTCTGGCTTCCTGTCTTGGAAAAGAAAGAAGACAGTCATTTTTTGGAAGAGCTGAAATTTCTTAAAAGCAGACAGTCATGGCTGGTTCTGCTGATTACAGCAATAGGTTTTGGAGGACTATTTACATGGTTCAGTTATATTACGCCTTTAATGACAATTGTAGCAGGAATTAAAGAAAGCCAGATGGCTTATGTAATGATACTTGCAGGAGGCGGAATGGTGGTTGGAAATCTTGTTGGAGGATATATTTCCGATAGAATGAGCCCTGAAAAAACCTGCATATTATTAATATTTTTAATGATGTCTGCATTGGCAGGAGTGTTTTTCTTGTCGGACAACCAAACGGCAGCATTAATATTGACTTTTGTTTGTGGAGCATTATCAATGTCGGTTTCAGCACCTATTAATATCATGATGATGAAGGCGGCACCTAAAAGTGAAATGATGGCGGCAGCATTTATGCAGGCAGCATTTAATATTGCGAATGCGATGGGAGCCTTCCTGGGAGGTATTCCTTTGGAGCACGGATTCTCTTTTAATTATCCATCATTGGTGGGAGTCGGGATGACTTTTATCGGATTAGTGATTGCCTTAAGGTATAAATACTTATACGGTTCACAACAGCGGGGAGAAGATGATCTTGCAGTGGAATGTGTATCGTGTGACAAATAAAAAAGAGAAGCAATTTTGCTTCTCTTTTTTATAGGGTTTTTATGAATGAATTATACTTCTACTTCATTGCCATTTTTACACCAGTACATGGCGTTGTAAAGATTCCCTTTTGGAAAGGATTTAAATTCACCCGGCATCAGAACACTGAAAATGTCGGTAAAATTCTGAACCCCTTTTTTGTCTGTTACAATGGCGGCCCTGTTCCAGTTGGCTAAATTTTTTAACCCTAAAAGCGCATCTTTAAGCCAAGCTCCCACGGTAAATTTATCAATATCTGTATCCAGATAAAGCAAATAATTGAGTTCATGAAAATGATCTACTTTTTGTTTTACCACAGGAAATACAAGGTTTTCAAAATCTTCTTTCGTTACTTCTCCCGTTGCATTGAAAGCTGCAACATTCTCAGGAGCTTCTGGAATAACTGTTATCATATTTTTATGTTTTGGTGGTTTGTTGTTGGATGTCCAAAACAAAAATTAAACCATTATTTTAATTTCAATAAAAATAAAAAGGCTTAATTGTTGATAGCGTAAAGAAAAAAAATAATCTTGTGGATCTTAAATCAAATGAACCGTTTTGGCTTTTAAAAAATGGATTGGTCAATTCATACCCTTCCCTGAAATCGAATGAAGAATGTGAAGTTTTAATTATCGGAGGAGGAATTACAGGGAGTTTAATTGCTCACCAAATGATAAAAGATGGTTATAAAACAATCCTTATTGATAAACGTGAAATATGCAATGGAAGTACCTCAGCAACCACTTCAATGCTGCAATACGAAATTGATATTCCTCTTTTTGAATTGATCGAAAAAATAGGAGAAAAAGGAGCCGTTGAAAGCTATAAAGCTTGTTCTGATGCTATTGATAAGATTGAAAAGCTTTCGAAAGAGATTAAGTCAGATGCGGGATTTACAAGAAAAGAGTCTCTGTATTTTGCCTCGAAAAAGAAAGACGTAGAGAGATTGAAAAAAGAATTTGATGCCAGAAAAAAAGCAGGTTTCAAAGTACAATGGATGGAAGCCGGTGAGGTATCTAAAAAATTTGGCTTTGAAAATACATATGGCGGAATTCTATCCAAACAAGGGGCAAGTATTGATGCATTTAGATTTGCCCATGAATTATTTGAAATCAATATAAGAAGGGGCTTAAGAGTCTTTGATAAAACAGAAATGATAAAAGTGGAATACCATAAAGGGTTTAATATTGCCACTGTGGACTCCGGATTTCAGATCAAAGCAAAAAAAATTGTTTATTGTATTGGCTATGAAAGTGCAAGCATTATCAAAGAACATTTCGTTAATTTGAAAAGTACCTATGCTGTCGTTTCGGAAATAGCTCCAAAACAAGGAAAACGTGTCGACAGTACATTGGTCTGGAATACGGATGATCCCTATATGTATATGCGGACAACAGATGATGGCAGATTACTGATAGGCGGAGGAGATGAAGATTTTTATAACGCGAAAAAACGTGATGCTCTTTTAAATAAGAAAGAAAAAGAAATTCTTAAAACCTTAGCAAAAATAAAACCTGCTTATCAGTTTTATACAGACTTTGTCTGGGCCGGAACTTTCGGAGAAACAAAAGATGGTCTTCCATATATAGGAACCCATGAAGAATTTAAAAATTCTTATTTCGTTCTTGGTTTTGGCGGAAACGGGATTACTTTTTCTGTAATAGGGATGGATATGGTCTCATTGTTTATGAAAGGTAAAAAACACCTGCTTTCAAAATATTTTAAATTTGGAAGATAGTTTCGGCGGCGGCAAAGCCGCCGCCGAAACTTCAAAACTTACAGATTCATTAAATCTGTAACAAGACTCTAACATTATAAACTATATCCGTTTTTCTTTGCCAGCTCAAGAACCGACTTTTCTATCGCTTTTCCAAGGTCATCAGAATCTGAACTTCCTCTTTTTTTCATTTCTTCATCAATGTAATTCTGACGTTTCTTAGACAATTCTTCAATTTCTTTCTGGATTTTTTCACGTTCGGCAGACTTTGCCGTGATCGTTTTTTGAATTTCTTCCTTGCTTTTTCCTTTCAGTTCGGCAGGAAGTTCACTTTCTTTTACATTGGCAATAAATCCGGCATCCTTTTCAGCTTTATCTACCAGATCCCAATGGTCATTTTTGTAAGCATTCTTTTTGGATTTGGCAACGGCTCTTTCCACTAAGTTGGATGCTGACTGGGATTCGGCGTTTTTATCCTGCGTAATCTGCTTTAGTCTGTATTCCGAACCGTGATTTCCGTAATAGATATAAGTATTATTCAGCTTTGCATTGCATTCGGAAATTTTGCTGTCGTAGGGCGTTTCAATATAGAGTACTTTTCTGTCACTGTCGATATTGAAATATTTTCCACCTCCCAAAGATGCTCCGTTTTGCCAGAACGTCTGGATGCCTTCATCCCTGTTTCCGCAGAAAATAGTGTTGGTGTAGATATTCTTTCTTTTGGCATTGGAAATCACTTCTTTATAATTAATTCTTCCTTGGTCAAAAGGTTCATTTCCTGCAATATAAATCAGTTTCATACTTTTATCATTGCTGTCCCAGTTCAGATTGGCAGAAGCATCACGAATAACGGCACCGCAATATTCACTTCCGCCGTTGGTTCTTAATCCGAATAACTTTTCCGAAACCAGATCTAGATCCTGGGTCAACGGTGCAACCTGCCGGATGTAGTTTTCATCACGAATTCCGTCATTTCCGTATTCGTACAATGCAATTTCAATCTGGGGAGATTTTCCGTTGTACTTTAAAGTGGTCAACGTATTTACAATATTCCACAGTCTGGATTTTGCCTGATCAATCAATCCGTCCATACTATTGGAGGTATCCAGTAAAAGAGCAACCTGAATTTTATTGTCCTTTAAGGTTGAGTTGGCCGGAATCACTGTTATTTTTTGTGCCGGTAAATGGCTTTCAACATTACTTTTTGTAGAGCGGTTTTCCGGAATATTACCGGAACTTGAAAAGGCTGTAACCGCTGCAAGTGCTAAGATTTTTAGAGTTGTCATATTGTTATTTTTTTATAAGTTGTTTATTGTAATTGGCTAACGTTTCATCATTTATTATTTTGAATTCTGACGTAAAGTTATCCCTATTTAAAGCTGAAAATCAGGCAACTTGGTGAAGTGGCCTTTTGACTTGGTGAGTTGTGCTGGAAGTAAAAAATAAAAACAGCTCCTAAGGAACTGTCTTTTAAATCATTTATTTTTAAAGGATTTCATATCTTGTTTTGATGCTGTATTTCAGCTTGATGTTTTCAATGTTATCGAAAGAATAATCTACCGGAGCATCAGCCATTTCCAGCTGGATATTGCTTGCTCTTCCTTTATAAGCTGCAGGCATGATCATATCGCTGGTGTAGTCTTCTATTTCTATAATTTCAAGAGCATTTCCTGTCTTTTTACCCATGCTTTCCAATAAATAATCTGCTTTTTCTTTAGTGGCTTTCAGAGCATTGATCTTTACTGCTTTTCTGAAATCTGCAATTTTAGTATTCTTTACCTCTGCGATGTTCAGGCTGCTTACCCATTTTTGGTTCAGGTCTTCAAAAATTTTACTCAGACTTGATTTTGTACTGGCTTTAAACTGATAGCTTTTAGTAAACTTGGCTGTTTTAGAGTAAATATTCTGATACATTGATTTGAACTTAATGTCTTCGTTCTTTACTCCCGCATTCTTTAAGGTTTCAAATAACTTCTTCTCATTATCTGCCAGATCATTTTTATTGTCTGCTTTTATTCCGATGCTGAAGATGATTTCATCCGGTTCTACTTCCATTTCCGCAACACCTGTTACTTCAATTGCATTTTTCTTTACTTCTTGTGTCTGTGCATTTACAAAGCTTCCAAGAGTTAAAATTCCGATTAATAAAAAAAGTTTCAATTTCATAATTTCCTGTTTTTAAATTTTTAATTACTGATGTAAAATTACGCCGATCAGAAGCCTGAAACCGGGAGACTTGGTGAAACGGAGCTTTCACTTGGTGAGTTCCGAAAAATGATTAGTTTCCTTTATTCTTTTTCAGATCATATTTTACGTTGAGGTTCATGATATATTGTATACCCACTTCCGGATCAGCATTATTGATTACTTTATCAAAGCCGGTATAATCTGTCCCATCATAATAAAAGGTTTTAGATTTTCTTTCTTCCTTTCTGACATATTTTGAATCATATCCATACGTAACATTGGCACTTTCAAAAGCTGTATAATTCTGATATTGGCTTTTTGGGAAAACATAAGTAAAGCCTGAAGAAGCGGTGGGATTTCCAATAATTTCCTTTTTAAACAGTTTAAAATAATTTTCCTTTTTTTTGTCGAAAACTGAATAAGCCTCTTTGAGAAGTTCTTCCTGGATTTTATCAATATCACTACTGATATAATCTACCTTAATAACATCATAGATCTGGAAGTCTGAAGCTTCAGAGATCAGTTTTTCAATCATTGAGTGTTTGTTTACCGTAATAATGATGTTTTTCTTGGTTTCAAATCCATCCATTTTCTGGATGGCAGTCTGTGAATCTTTATTGACGTTGTAGTCATAGATTTTGGTCTGAGATATAAAGTCTACAAAGATATCATTGTCTTTGATGCCCATTGAGGATATTCTTTTCATAAAACCGCTGATTCTCCTGTTGATATTTTCAATGGCAATTTTTGGAGTGGCTGCTTCTTCATTCAAACCCAGTGTAAGTTTATATTGGTCTGCCGTTTTGTTCATCAATACTTTTACGGTGATAATTAAGGTTGAATCGGTAGCAAAATAGGTATTGGTGTTGATGAATTCAGGTAAATTTTTGGGAGTGGGATAGTCGTTGTTATTTCTGTCTCTGTAGATCTGGTTTCCTCCAACCTGTGCTTTTGAAAGACTTAAAAAAGATACCATAATGAGTAAAAAAGTAAGAGTTAGTTTTTTCATGATTTTTAAATTTGAATTATTTTGCTCCAAACTTAGCCTTACGCTCACATTATCAAAGACTAAACTTGGTGAAAGGGGATTTTCGCTTGGTGAATAGTTTTTGAATACACTATATATATGTATATCTTTGTTTTATGAAAATGTTTACACTTCTTTCAATCTTTTTACTGATGTTTTGGGGAAACACAATGTCTTCCCAAACCACTAATACTACCTCTGCTACGGTGGAAGATGTACGGGTGGAGACAAAGAAGCTGAAAAAAGCAATGGACACAAAAAATGAACCTGCCCAGGCAGATTCTTATTATAATATTGGTGAAACCTTTTTTAACAGCGGGAACTTTCCGAAGAGTGAAGAGTACTATACCAAAGCGAAAAAT
Source organism: Chryseobacterium geocarposphaerae (assembly GCF_002797535.1). NCBI lineage: Bacteria > Pseudomonadati > Bacteroidota > Flavobacteriia > Flavobacteriales > Weeksellaceae > Chryseobacterium > Chryseobacterium geocarposphaerae. The sequence goes on along the minus strand of NZ_PGFD01000003.1, from coordinate 106,919 downwards.
CTGTATGAAAAACTTAATGACAAGCCAAATATTGAAAAAGCAACCCGCAGATTGGCCCAGTCACAGGAAAAACAAAATAAAATAACCCCTGCCATCAGCAATTATAGCAGAGTGGCACAAATGGGCTACAGTGAAAAAAGTAAGGCCGTTAATTCTAATGATGTTACCAGGCTTTCTTCTCCTACACCAGAGCTTAGGGCAGAAGCTATCCAGAGTAATATTAACTTAAGTAAAAAAGAAAACGAACAAGGTGATCTTGCAGAAAGCTACAGTCAGCTGGCTGATGTAAATCTTAAACAGAAAGATGTTTCCAGTGCCGAAGAAAACCTGAATACAGCCTATAAAATTTCTAAAAGAGAAGCCCCGCAGCAAGCTTTGGCCATCAATCAGAAACTCGCAGATCTTTACGTTGAAAACAAAAACTTTGAAAAAGCTATTGAAGCTAAAAAGAAGGTTTTGAAGGAAGATTTTGTAAAAGAAAACTCACAGGAAAAGGTCAATCAAATACAGGAACTGGCGGATATTTATATTAAAAAAAATGATCCGAAAGAAGCAGTGGATCTGTTGAAAAATGCCTATGGAATTGCTTTGGATAAAGGTCATACGCTGGAAGCTCAAAGAAGTGTAAAAAAACTGGACAGCCTGTATGCCATTTCAGGAAATATTGATGCTTCCGTTCAACTGTACAGAGATTTTCTGGGGAAACTTCCCAATCTTGTTTCCAAGGATAGAAGTCTCGTAGACAATAAAATCCTGGAAGATACCGAACAACGAATTTCACAGCTGGAAAAAGAAAGAGAATTAAAAGATGAGCTTATCCGTAAGAAAAATGTATTCAACTATAGTTTGATCGGAGCTTTGGTTTTGCTTACCGGATTGATTGTTTTTATTTTCAGAACCCTGAAAAAGGTTCAGACAAAGAATAAAAAAATTGCTCTTCAGTCTTTGCGCAGAGAGATGAACCCGCATTTTATCTTTAACAGCCTGAATAGTGTTAATCATTTTATTGCGACCAATAATGAACTGGAAGCCAATCAGTATCTGACAAAATTCTCCAAGCTGATGCGTGGCGTGATGGAAAATTCTACTGAAGATTTTATTCCTTTCCAGCAGGAGCTTGATCTTCTTCAAAATTATCTTGCTTTAGAAAAAACACGTTTTGCAGATAAATTTGATTATGAAATCGATGTTGATGAATCCTTAAATACCCAAAGTTTAAAAGTTCCCGGAATGTTGGTACAGCCATTTTTGGAAAACGCAATCTGGCACGGGCTTCGTTACAGAACGACAAAAGGATTTTTGAAATTAATTTTTGAAAAGGAAAATCAATATTTGAAAATCACGATCGAAGATAACGGAATCGGAATTGAAGAAAGCAAAAAACAAAAAACCGAACATCAAAAAAATCGTGAAGGCCGCGGAATGAAAAACACACTGGAAAGAATTGCTCTTCTGAATGACCTGTATCATCAGGAAATTCAATGCAAGATCACTGATAAGAAAGATGAGAAGGGAGTTCTTGTGGAAGTTACCTATAAATTGATCAATTTATAATACCTGCAACCTGTAAACTAAATCCTAATCTATGAAAATAAAAGCCGTAATTGTAGACGATGAACTCATCGCAAGAGAAGTTTTACGAAGCTATCTTACCAAATATTGTCCGCAGGTTGAAATTCTTGGCGAGGCTGAAAATATTAAAGAAGCAGTACCATTGATTGCTGAAAAGCAGCCTCAGCTGGTATTCCTGGATGTAGAAATGCCCTTCGGAAATGCTTTCGATGTGTTGGAAGCTACAAAGGATTTTTCCTATGAAACCATTTTCATCACTGCGTTTTCTCAATATTCTCTACAGGCTTTGAATAAATCGGCAAGTTATTATATTTTAAAACCTATTGATATTCAGGAGCTTATTTTGGCGGTCAATAAAGTGTCTGAAAGTCTGCAAAACAAAGAAGAGCTCAACCGGAATAAAGTTCTTCTTGAAAACCTGAAGTTAAAGCCTGAGAAACAGCAATTAATTCTTCCAACCCTTCAAGGTTTTGATGTAGTGAAAACTGAAGATATTGTCAGACTTCAGGCAGACGGAAACTTCACCCAGGTTTACCTTACGGACGGTTCAAAGAAAATGGTCTGCAGATTTTTAAAGCATTTCGATGATATACTGGAAAGTCCTTTTGTGAGAGTTCACCGTTCACACATCATCAATACCCGTTTTGTGAAATCTTACCATAAAAGCGGAACGGCAACACTTTCAGATGAAACGGAAATTGAGGTTTCAGGCAGTTTTAAAGATCATTTTCTTAAAATTTTTTCCTAAACGGTCTGTTTCTGGAATATTTAAGGCATCATTTTTGAACTTTTACGGCAACCACCAAATACTTGTATTATGAAAACTTTTCAAAAAATTGCTATTCCCGTTTCAATAGGTGTTTTAGGATTGATGTTATTGAATTCATGTTCTGTTGGAATTCCTAAAGGAGCTACTGCCGTGAAAAATTTCAATGCAGAGAAATACCTTGGAAAATGGTATGAAATAGCCCGTTTCGATTACAAATTTGAAAAAGACATGGATAATGTAACGGCAACATATTCTCAAAATCCGAATGGGACGATTCGTGTTGAAAATAAAGGTTATAATTACGTTAAAAAAGAATGGAAACAATCTGTCGGGGAAGCAAAATTCGTGAAAGATAAAAGTGAGGCCCGGTTGAAAGTGTCATTCTTTAAGCCGATTTGGGCAGGCTATAATGTCATTGATATTGATGAAAACTACCAGTATGCTTTAGTGGCTGGAAGCAGTTTAAAATATCTTTGGATTCTTTCCAGAACAAAAGATATCCCTGAAAGCATCCGACAACGTTTTTTAGAAAAAGCAAAAAAAATCGGCTACAATACGGATGAATTGATTTGGGTAAGACATAATTAAGTTATTACCAGGAGCGAAGCGACAAAGCAATCTCTTCACATAATATATAAAGTCTGTCATTCTGACGATGGAAGAATCTCAGTTTTGAATAGATTCTTCACTGAATTTCATTTCGTTCAGAACAGACTTTGCGTTTTAATTCAAACTTTTATACTCTTTCCACTCTTTCCACTCTTCAAAACGGTGATCTATAATCTGTTTCATGAGATCATAGTTTTCGTGGGTGTCTTCGATATGATAGAAAGTCTCATATTCATAATCGTTTTCTTCCGCTTTAGCATCAAAAAGATTGATATAGTCATCAGCAAATGAGCTGAATCTGTTTCCGAAATCGGTATCATCCACATAATAATCTTTAGCAAAACTATTTCCAAAATCATTGAGGTCATATTCGGAAAACTTTCCATCAAGAGCTTCCATCACAAACTCTGCACCTGTAATTTCTCTTCTTTTTAATTTTTCAATTTCCTCTTGGTGATCTTCTTTTAATTCATCAGAAATTAAACCATGGGTAATACACCAATTCAGAAACATTCCGGTGTGGGTTGCTCCGTTTTTTTCAGGAAGTCCTTCCGGAAAATCCCCTCCATAATGCCACGAAGCATCATCATATTTATGCATAAACAACTATAGTTTTAAACAATTTCCGCCAAAAATAGAAAAAATCAATTTATGTTGCCTGCCAATGAGAATTTTCCGTCATTTGTAAACGAATTTTTTTCGAAAATAAATATGGAAAATGCTGTTCTGATTACTATTGGTGACGAAATCCTTTCCGGAAATACGGTTGACACCAATTCTAACTTCATTGCTACTGAGCTTAAAAATATAGGAATTAAAGTTTCACAGATTTTCACGATTTCAGATGAAATAGAAATCATAAAACATACGATTAAATCAGCCTTTGAAATAGGAGATCTGATTATTACCACAGGAGGTTTAGGCCCTACAAGGGATGATAAAACCAAGAAAGCGATTGCCGAGTTTTTCAATGATGAAATTGCTTTGGATGAAGCAACTTTTAATCATCTGAAAGCTTATATGGAAAAACGCGGCCGTCTGGAAATACTGGAAAGAAATCGTGAACAGGCCTTTGTTCCTACAAAATCTACGGTTTTTCAAAATCATTTCGGAACAGCGCCTTGCATGATGATGGAACAGAATGGAAAACTGTTATTCAGTTTACCCGGAGTTCCTTATGAAGTAAAGCCTTTGATTAAAGACCAGATTGTTCCTTATTTAAAAGATAAATTCAGCTTAAATTATATTTCTACAAGAATAGTTTCCGTTGTAGGAATTCCGGAAAGTATTCTAGCAGACACGATTGAAGATTGGGAACTGGCTTTACCTGAAAATTTGACGCTGTCTTATCTTCCGGTAGGAACCCGGGTGAAATTACGACTGACGGCGACAGGAAAAGATCCTGTTATTTTGCAGCAGGAACTGGAAGAGGAAATCCAGAAATTGCTGCCTTTAATCAAAGACAATGTAATTGCAACTTCTGAAGATAAAATAGAGAAAATTCTTGCTGAAATTTTAACGGGAAGAAAACTGACGATTTCTACGGCAGAAAGCTGTACAGGCGGTGAATTGGCAAAAATGATTACCTCGGTTTCAGGAAGCTCCAAATACTATTTCGGAGGAATAGTAGCCTATGCAACTGAAAAGAAAATTGAGATTTTAAAAGTCAGAAAAGAAACGGTAGATGAATTTACAGTAGTAAGTGAGCAGGTTGCTTCTGAAATGGCGGAAGGTTGTCAACAATTATTCGGAACTGATATTTCGCTTTCTACAACGGGTGTTGCGGGACCGGGGAAAGGAGAGGACGGCAAAGATGTAGGAACGGTTTTTTATACGATCAGAATAGGTGAAAAAGAAATGACTTCGAAATTATATATGCCTCATCTTGAGCGGCTGGATTTTATGAATTTTGTTTCGCAGAAAATTATTCAGGATTTAGTGGGGATTCTTATTAATAATTAAACCCTAACTGTAATTTTAATATTTTTTTAATTAAATATAAGGGAGTTTTTCACGGTTTTTGAAATTCATTCAAAAAATATCAGAATCGTGGAGAACTCAAAACAGATTTTTCAGACCGATAGCAAAAAACGCTGGAGAAACGTACAGTGGGGAAGCCGTATTTTCATTTTCGTTGCAGTATTGCTTTTCCTTGCTTTAGGTTTGATGATGAAACTGGACAAAAGCCCTAAAATTCCTTTTAAAGAAGACTATAAAGCGGTAATTACTGCAAATAAACCTTATTTACAGGAAAATAAAATCTCGAAAGAATATAAAGGCTTCAGAAGTTTTATTTCTGAAAAAACAATGCATACCAATCTTGCTAAAATTGCCAAAGCAAGAGCCGAAAGACTTAAAAATCAAAACAGGAATTGGGCACAGTTTCCGGGGGGAATAAGTTCTGCGTTCTATGTTGCATGGGATCCTCAGTCACTGATGTCTTTAAAGAGAAACATTAAACATATCAATCTTGTTTTCCCTGAATGGTTTTTCCTTGATCCGAAAACAGGTAATCTGAAAACCAATGTAGACCCTGAAGGTTATAAAGTGATCAAAAGAACAGGGGTCGCAGCAATGCCAATCTTAAGTAATAATTTCCAGCAGGAATTCCATTCCGAAGGCTTGGGAAAAGTTCTGAATAGTCCTCAGCAGAGAACAAAACTTATTCAAAAGTTGGCTAAGGAATGTCTCACCTTTCATTTTAAAGGAATCAATATTGACTTTGAAGAAATGAATCTGGACTCTGATGAAAATCTGATCGCCTTTATGAAAGAACTTTCCGATACTTTCAAACAAAATAAACTGCTCGTTACAATGGATGTGATGACGGATAATGATGATTATAATATTCAGAAATTAAATCCGTATGTAGATTACTTCGTGTTGATGGCTTATGATGAATATTCTGCGGACAGCGATGCTGGACCTGTTTCTTCACAAAAATGGGTGGAAGCACAGACCGGGAAATTTTTACAGAAAACATCTCCGAACAAAATCATTTTAGGATTGGGAGCTTACGGTTACGACTGGAGCACCAATAAGAATGACAACAGTTCCGTAACTTATATGCAGGCAATCACAAAAGCGAGTGCTAGTAAAGCAATTATCAATTTTGATGATAATACATTTAATTTAAACTATTCTTACACAGACTCAAAAAATAATACCCACACTGTATTTTTCAATGATGCGGCTTCCATTTTCAATACCATGCGTTTCTCTTCAGAATATCCTTTGGCAGGAACTGCGCTCTGGAGACTGGGAAGTGAAGACAGCCGGATCTGGAACTTTTATGATAAGGATCTGACTTTTGCGGGGTTGGCAAAATTAAATTTAAAAACACTGGAAAATGTGAAAGGTCAGACGATGGTCGATTATATTGGCGACGGGGAAGTTCTGGATGTTCTAAATACACCTCATGACGGAAAAATTGCAGTGGAGATTGATCCGAAAGAAAAAATCATTACTGATGAAAATTATGTGACTTATCCAAGCTCTTATGAAGTGAAAAAATATGGGGAAGCTCCTCAGAAAGAATTGGTTCTCACTTTCGATGATGGTCCTGATGAAACTTATACACCACAGATCTTAGATGTTTTATCTAAATACCATGTTCCGGCTGCGTTCTTTTTGGTGGGACTAAATGCTGAGAAAAATCTTCCTTTGGTTAAAAGAATTTACCGAGAGGGCCATGAAATAGGAAACCACACCTTTACCCATGAAAATGTTGCTAAGGTAAGTCCTGAAAGAGCTTTATTGGAATTAAAACTGACAAGATTACTGATAGAATGTATTACAGGACACAGTACCATTCTTTTCAGAGCACCTTATAATGCCGATTCTGAACCAACAACTTCTGAAGAAATCGTACCTGTTGCTTTGGCAAGACAGCAAAATTATCTGGACATTGGCGAAAATATCGATCCGGAAGACTGGCAACCCGGAATAAAAACGGATGAAATTGTAAAACGCGTAATGGCAGGATTGAAAGCAGAACGGGGAAATATTATCCTTCTGCACGATGCAGGTGGTGAAACGAGAGAAGAAACAGTAAAAGCATTGAAAATTTTAATCCCGACTTTACAGAAAGAAGGCTATCATTTTACCAATCTTGCAAGTATTTTACATAAAAATAAAGCGGAATTAATGCCTGGAGTTCCTAAAACGAGAGCATACTACGTAATGCAGCTTAATTTAGTTTTGGCAACAATTATTTATGGAATCAGTCACTTTTTGGTAGCTCTTTTCACCATTTTTATAGGATTAGGGTTAATAAGATTGATGATTATGCTGTACTGGGCGTTTAAAGAAAGACGAAAAGAGAAAAAACTGGGGAAATTTCCGGTATTGGAATCTTATCCGAAAGTTTCGATCATTGTTCCCGCATATAATGAAGAAATCAATATTGTTTCTTCTCTCCATAATTTATTACAACAAACCTACCCGAATTTTAACATTATTTTAGTTGATGACGGAAGTAAAGACTCTACCTATGAAAAAGCAAAAAATGCATTTTCTGATCATCCAAAACTGAAAATTTTCAGTAAAGCAAATGGCGGAAAAGCAACCGCTCTAAATTTCGGAATCTCCCAAACTGATGCAGAATATGTGGTTTGTATAGATGCCGATACAAAACTGGAACAAAATGCAGTAAAATATTTAATTGCAAGATTTTTAAATTCCAATTCAGAGGAAAAAATTGCCGCCGTTGCAGGAAATGTAAAAGTTGGAAATACAGTAAATTGGCTAACAAAATGGCAATCTATAGAATATACAACCAGTCAGAATTTTGACCGATTGGCGTATGCAAATATCAATGCCATTATCGTGATTCCGGGAGCAATTGGAGCTTTCAGAAAATCTGTGATCGATGAGGTAGGAGGATATTCTTCCGATACTTTGGCGGAAGACTGTGATATTACTGTGAAAATTTTGAGAGAAGGATATACCGTTGCCAATGAAAACCGTGCAATTGCTGTAACGGAAGCTCCTGAAAGCGTAAAACAGTTTTTAAAACAGCGTTTCAGATGGACGTACGGAATCATGCAGATGTTCTGGAAGCAAAGACAGACTTTCCTGAATCCGAAATACAAAGGCTTAGGATTGTGGGCAATGCCGAATATTTTATTGTTCCAGTACATTATTCCGTTTTTCTCACCGCTTGCCGATCTTATCATGTTTTTTGGCATTTTATCAGGAAATGGAAGCAAAATATTCAGTTACTATTTAATCTTCCTTTTGGTAGACGCTTCATTGGCTCTCATAGCTTTCATTATGCAGAGGGAGAAGCTGGTGAATTTACTGTATATTATCCCACAACGTTTCGGATACAGATGGCTGATGTATATTGTGTTGTTCCGAAGCTTAAGAAAGGCATTAAAAGGAGAAATGCAGACCTGGGGATTTTTGAAACGTACCGGAAATGTAAAAGAAATTGCAACTTCTTAATATTTAATTAAATTTGTTTTCATAAAAAAGTAACAAATTAAAAAAAAGTTACACTTATTGTTAAATTGTAATTAGAAATGAAAAAATTAACACTTTCTTTGGCTTTATTAGCGGGGATTGGTTCACAAACAGTGAGCGCTCAGGCTACAGATAAAGGTTTAGACCTTAGCTTGATGGATAAATCAGTTCGTCCACAAGATGATTTTTATAACTATGTGAGCGGAACTTGGATGAAAACTGCAAAAATCCCTTCCGATAAGCCAACTTGGGGAAGTTTCAACAAATTGGCTGATGATACAGACAATAATTCAATGACGATCTTAAACTCTCTTCTGAAAGATAAATTTGCTGACGGAACAGAAGGTAAAAAAATCCAGGATCTGTACGCTACGTACATGAACATGACGAAGAGAAATGCGGACGGGATCAAACCTATTCAGGCAAATCTGAAAAAGATTGATGCAATAAAAAATGTTAGCGATCTTCAGAACTATTTGATTTCTGTAACGAAAGAAGGTGAAAATACTTTCTACGGATGGGGGGTAGATGCAGACCTTAAGGATTCTAAAATGAACGCAGTTTATTTAGGAAATGCATCTTTAGGATTAGGTAGAGACTATTACCAGAAAGTAAACGAAAAAAACACGGAAGCTCTTGCAGAATATACAAAATATGTAGCTTCTATGTTGAAAGAATTAGGATATAAAAATGCTGATGCTGCGGCAAAAGGTATTGTTGATTATGAAAAAAGCATTGCTCAGACTTATTTAACGAACGAGCAAAGCCGTGACAATACACTTCAGTATAATCCTAAAACAATGGCCGAGCTTACAGCCTTAGTGAAAAATGTAAACCTTCCTGCTTATCTTAAAGCTGTTGGAGTGAATACAGATAAAGTAATCATCGGGGAATTGGGATATTATAAAAATTTAGATAAATTTATCAATGCTCAGAATCTTCCTGTAATTAAGGATTACCTGAAATTTCATATGATTCACGGAAGTGCATCTTATCTAAGTGAAAAACTGGGAGATATGAAGTTTGCTTTCTATGGTAAATATTTGAGAGGCCAGCAAGAGCAGAGAGCTTTAAACAAGAGAGGGTATGAATTGATCAACGGAACTCTGGGTGAAGCTTTCGGAAAATTATACGTTGATAAATATTTCCCTGCAGAAGCTAAAGCTCAAATGGTTGAACTAATTGATTACTTAAAGAAAAGCTTTGCCGTTCACATCAATGGCTTAACTTGGATGTCTTCAACTACAAAGCAAAAAGCAATGGAAAAGTTGAACAAGTTCACCGTAAAAGTTGCTTATCCTGACAAATGGAAAGATTATTCTAAATTAAATATCACTTCTGAAGCTAAAGGTGGAAATTTATATTCAAACCTTCAGAACATTACAGAATGGCAGTACAATAAAGATTTGGCAAAAATTGGAAAACCGGTTGATAAAACAGAATGGGGAATGACTCCGCAAACGGTAAATGCTTACTACAACCCGGTAAACAACGAAATCGTGTTCCCTGCTGCAATTCTTCAGCCGCCTTTCTTCAATCCTAAAGCAGATGCTGCGGTGAATTTCGGAGGGATCGGTGCTGTTATCGGTCACGAAATGAGCCACGGATTTGATGATTCAGGAGCTCAGTTCGATGCAGACGGAAACCTTGTAGACTGGTGGACTCCGGAGGATAAAGCTAACTTCGAAAAAGCAACAAAAGCACTTGCTGCTCAGTACGATAAATACGAACCGGTAAAAGGAACTTTCGTAAACGGAACATTTACAAATGGTGAGAATATCGCCGATTTAGGTGGAGTAAATATCGCTTATGATGCTCTTCAGATGTATTTGAAAGACAAAGGAAATCCTGGAATGATCAGTGGTTATACACAGGATCAGAGATTCTTCCTAAGCTGGGCAACCGTATGGAGAACATTATCAAGTGAAAAATACATGGTGAACCAGGTAAAAACAGATCCGCACTCTCCTGGATATTTCAGAAGTTTCGGGCCTATCATCAATGTTGATGCTTTCTACAAAGCATTCGACGTGAAACAGGGAGACAAGCTATACAAAGCTCCTGCAGACAGAATTAAAATCTGGTAATCTTACCAAACTATAGCAAAAAAACCGTTCAGAAATGAACGGTTTTTGTTTTTATAATATTTAAGAGATGCTTCGACAAGCTCAGCATGACACCGTTACAGAATACACTATTTAGGACATACACGATTAGTATTAGAAATGTCATGCTGAGCGGAGACGAAATATCTGAACTCATGACTCATAATTTATAACTTTTAGCTATCCATCAAAATTCGTATATTTGGTAAGTTTGTGTACAATCAAAAATTATCTTTAATGAAAAAGCTAAATATTGGAATACTTGCCTTTTCGGGTTTGGTATTTTTAAATTCGTGTGGAACGACAAAGACTGCTGAAACTCAAAAACCAGAAACGATGAAAGACGTTGTTGTAGAACAGGTGAAAAAAGAGGAAGTAAAAGAAGAAGGACTCAATTTATCTTATATGGATAAAACGGTGCGTCCGCAAGATGATTTTTTTAGCTATGTGAACGGAAACTGGGTGAAAACGACTCAGATTCCTTCAGACAAGGCAAGTTGGGGATCTTTCAATGCATTGAGAGAAAATGTGGATGATGCTTCTTTGGATATTTTAAACAAAATTTTATCAGAAACTTATCCTGCGGGCTCTGAAGGGCATAAAATCCAGAACCTGTATGCTTCGTTTATGGATATAAGTAAAAGAAATGCAGAAGGATTAGCTCCTATCAAAGGGGATCTGGCAAAAATTGATGCCATCAAAAATCTTAATGATCTTCAGAAATATCTTTTGGAAGCGACAAAATTAGGAGATAATTCTTTTTATGGATGGAGAGTCGGTGCCGATATGAAGAATTCTAACATGAATGCTGTGTATCTTGGCGGTCCGGATTTGGGATTGGGGAGAGATTACTATCAGAAAGTTAATGAAGCCAACACAAAAACTTTGGCAGAATATCAGTCTTACGTTGGAAAACTGTTCGGAGTATTAGGATATAAAAATTCTGAATCGGCTGCGAAAAATGTTGTTGATTTTGAAAAACAGTTGGCCAATTATTTACTGACGCTTGAGCAAAACAGAGATGCCAATTTAAGATACAATCCGAAAAATGTATCAGAATTACCTGCTTTGGTAAAAAATGTAAACCTTCCGAAATATTTGAAAGAAGCCGGTGTAAATACAGACAGAGTAATCATTGGCGAACTGAAGTATTACCAAAATATGGATTCGTTCCTCACACAGAAGAACCTTCCGTTGCTGAAAGATTATTTAAAATATCACTTAATCAATGGTAATGCGAGTAATCTGGATGAAAATTTGGAACAGATCAGATTCGATTTTTATTCCAAATATCTTCAGGGACAGAAAGAGCAGCGCCCGATGAATAAAAGAGGACTTTCTCTCGTAAACAGTGTTCTTGGTGAAGCTTTCGGGAAATTATACGTTGAAAAATACTTTACACCTGAAGCAAAAGCTCAGATGGAAACCTATATTGACTATATTTTGAAATCATTCAAACAGCATATCAATGATATAGACTGGATGTCTCCGGAAACTAAAGTGAAAGCTCAGGAAAAGCTGTCAAAATTCACCGTGAAAATTGCTTATCCGGACAAATGGAAAGATTATACCCAGTTAAAAGTGGAATCTCCAAAAGCAGGGGCAACTTTATATTCCAATCTTCAGAATGTTTCCGCTTGGCAATATCAGAGAAGTCTGGATAAAGTAGGAAAACCTGTTGACAAAACAGAATGGGGGATGACACCTCAAACGGTGAATGCGTATTACAGCGGATCAAATAACGAAATTGTTTTCCCTGCTGCCATTCTTCAGCCGCCTTTCTATAATCCTAAAGCAGATGCAGCCGTTAATTTCGGTGGAATCGGAGCAGTTATCGGTCACGAAATTTCTCACGGATTTGACGACAGCGGTTCAAGATTTGATGGAGATGGTAACTTAAATAATTGGTGGACCGAAGCGGATCGTAAGAATTTTGACGCCAAAGTAGGTCAGTTGGCAGCGCAGTACAGCGGTTATGAACCGGTAAAAGGAAGCTTTGTAAACGGTAAATTTACAAGTGGAGAAAATATCGGAGACTTAGGAGGTGTTGCTGTTGCGTATGATGCATTACAAATGTATCTTAAAGACAAAGGGAACCCTGGATTAATCAGCGGTTTCACGCAGGATCAGAGATTTTTCATGAGCTGGGCAACGGTTTGGAGAACGAAGGCAACAGATCAGTACATGGTAAACCAGGTAAAAACAGACCCACACTCGCCGGGAGTTTTCAGGGCATTTGGGCCATTGGTAAATCAGGATGCATTTATTAAGGCATTTGATATAAAACCGGGAGATAAAATGTATAAGGCTCCTCAGGACAGAATAAAAATTTGGTAACATCACCAAGAATTGTTAGAAAGAAAAACGCATCAGAAATGATGCGTTTTTTGTTTATTTTTCATAGTTTAGTGATTTTGTAAACAGGTAATAACAAGATACTTATTTGTAGGTGTTATTAAATATTTCAATAAAAAATCTTAACAAAATTTTGTATGTTACAGTTTTTTTTTAAATTTAAACATTGGATTGGACATTTGTTTGATTCAGACAAAACCAATTCACACCAAAACAAGAAATCTCAAAATATTAATAATATGGCAATGTTTAATTATGGTGTTGGCGGCAACGAGGTAAAAGTAGACGCTAATGAAGCTATTCAGGAAATACAAGAAAATAAGTCTCTGATAGTAAGCCAGCTTACAACAGAAGAATCTTATACCCCTGAAATTGTAACAGGATTAAAAACAGTGGAAGACGTCTTCAAACATTTCCAACCTTCTGTAAATGTACAACATGAAACGGAAGAAGGCAATGTGGTGGAAGAAGAATTCCGTTTTCAAAATCTTGCGGATTTCACTCCCAAAAATCTTATTCAGAAATCAGATTATTTGCAGCAGCTAAGCATGGAGCAGGAGCAATATAATAAAATTGTCCGTCAGCTAAAGACGAATAAGATTCTGCGTAATATGTTAGAAAATGAGCAGACAAGAGCTGCTTTTGTGGAAGTGTTGAAAGAAGTGGCACAAGAACTTGAAAAATAATCTTAAAGAAGTTACATTACATCATGGATAGTAAATTACAGGCAGCTGAAAGCCAACAACAAGGACAACAGCAACACGCAGGACAGCCGAAAGGAAATCCTCTTGCCGAACTCAATAAAATAGGAGGTTTTGGTTTTGTTGAATCTGTTGTGGATGGCATTGCCAATATGAACCCTACAAGAAAAGCTAGGAAAGAAATCTTCCTAAACGATAGCAACAAAGGAGAAGAAAGAAAAGAGCTTCTACAGAAAATCAACCTTTGGATCAATCTTTTAGAAGGAAATGAATCTGCTGATAAAATGGCAGAAACTTGCAAAAACAAAGCACAACAGGCAGATCAGAACTTAAAGACCAATCTGAAAAACACATTGGATGCTGTCCGCTTATTAGAAACCAATTACAGAACAGTAGCTCAATTTTACAAAAATACAGAACTCGATAAAGTAGATAATGTAAGTATTGTAAATGCAAGCTTAGACCAGGTTTCTGATTTGGATAATCCTTTGTTTATCGATGCTATTGCTGAGGAATTCAAAAACTATTACGACCGTTTAGATCTAAGAGATAACTACTCAATTTTGGCAATCCCAGGTTACTTAGGATCCAATAAAGTGATTGAAAAATGGGCGAAAATCTGTAACGAAAACAAAGTAATGATGGTTACCGATTTTGCCAATCTTGATAAGCCTGATGACGTAGTAGATTTATTCCATTCCGCGAATCTTACAGGCGGAGAATTGCACAGAAGTAATGTGATTATGACGTGTAACTGGCTTGTCGGCCGTGGTAAAGCAGAAGAAGTGGGGGAAGAGGAGAATGTAGAACTTCCACCTTCCACCTCATTAGCTGGAAAAATTCATAAGACACTCATGTCGCAGGTTGCAGCAGGTAAAAAGCATGGTAACATCAATGAAGTAGATGCTGTAAAATTCGAATTGAAAAAAAGCGAAATTTCTCAGCTGGAAAAAATGGGATTAGTTCCTATGGTTAATGAATATGGAAAAATCATGGCTTTTTCAGCAAAAACATTATTTACAGGAGACAATATCGGGCTTCAGACTTATTCGGTAGTTCGTGTATTCGATTATGTAACCAAAGTTTTGTTAGACTTCTTAAACAGAAGAGCTTTCGAAAACTGGAATGCCAGAAACGAAGACGATCTTAGAAGACAAATTGTAAGCTTCCTTGACGGAATTAAAGGACCGGACAAGCTGATTGAGAAATTCAAAATTGTTCGTTTCGAACAGGATAAAGTAAATAAAGACAGAGTTTGGCTGGATATTCGTTTGACGCCTTATTTCCCTACAAAAAGTTTTGTTATTAAACTAGACGGACACAAGGGAGATGACGGAAATGAATGGGATGCTGAATACACTCAGGAATAACACAACAACACTTCTTAATAATTAATGAAAAAACCGATGCAGTTCAAACATCGGTTTTTCTATATCAAACCACCAAATCGAAATGAATATGAAAGTGAGAATGATGATTTTTCAATCCCTGTTTTTCATAATATTTGTGATAAGCTGTGAAGAAAAACGACCTCAAATAGAACATAAAATTGATCTTTTTGCGGACGAAAGACAAGAAGGCAAAGCTTATGTAATGAATGCAGACGAATGTTTTGACGCCAGTGAAGTCGTGATTTCAAGTTCAAAAATAAAGCTTACGGACAGTTTTTCCGGTCGTGGAAAACCTGTGTTTATTTACAGGGTAGATTCCGGAAATGTATTAAAAACAACTAGAGATTCAGTAATTAGTTTTCCTATGCAGTTTCTGGCGAATCAGAAATTAGCATTAAAGAAAGACTCTTCAATATATGTTTATTTAAAAAAGCTTGAAGGTTTTCGCTTTATTGCAGAAGAAAAACAGATTAAATATCAGTGGGTGAAAGGAGCTTCCGTTTTTGAAGTGAAAAAATAAAGTATCTTTGTTCTCATAAAAATGAGACGGATTTTTGGAAAAGAATAACAGCGGTTCAGGCTTTAAACATATAGGTAACACACTTCTTCACTGGTACAAAAACAATGCAAGAGATTTGCCTTTCAGGCAGACAAAAGATCCTTATAAAATCTGGATCTGTGAGATCGTTTTCCAGCAGACCAGAATTAACCAGGGACTTAATCATTATAACAATTTTATCAGAAGATTTCCGGATGTAAAGACATTGGCAGAAGCTGATGAAGATGAGGTTTTGTTACATTGGAAAGGATTGGGATATTATTCAAGAGCCATCAATATTCATAAGGCGGCAAAACAGATCATGACAGATTATCATGGCAGTTTTCCTTCCGAATACGAAGAGATTCTGAAACTGAAAGGTGTTGGAAAGTATACTGCAGCGGCAATTTCAAGTATCTGTTTTAATGGAAAAATGCCCGCGGTTGATGGTAACTTTTACCGTGTTCTGAGTCGTTTTTTTGCTGATGATTTTGATATATCCAATTCAAGGGCCTTTAATTACTTTTCTGAACTGGCTACTTTGATCATGCCAGAAAACGTTGGGGATTTTAATCAGGCCATGATGGATTTGGGCTCCGAAATCTGCAAACCTAAAAGTCCTCTTTGCGAAGAATGCCCTCTCCAAGAAAATTGTTTGGCTTTTTCTTTGCAGAAAACGTCTTATTTTCCTGTTAAAACCAAAAAAGTAAAAGCTGAAGATCTTCAACTGACTTATTATTTTGTTCACAGAAACGGTCAGTTTTTAATTCAGCAAAGAAAAGATGATTTCATCTGGAAAAAATTATTTGAGTTTTTACCGGAAATTTCTGAAGAACTGAAACAATTCATTAAAGGAGTAAAAAATGTAAATCATAAGCTGACCCATAAGAATTTAAGTATTGAGATTTTTGATGTGGAGATAACCTCAGATGCTATTTGGAAAGTATTGATTGCCTCTAATCAGTATATCATTTCTGACTTTAAAAACTTCCACGAAAAGTCATTTCCTAAACCTTTGGAAAACTATATTCAAAACTCACTGAAAGACTGAAATTTGTCTTTTAAAATCTGAAATCTAATTTGTACTTTTGCAAAATGATTAAAAACGTCATTTTTATTTTTTTAGCCTTAGTTTTAGTGTCTTGCGGTAAAGATTCTGTTCCCAAACCTTATGGAGAACTTCGTCTGGAGTATCCTGCTCCTAAATATCAGAAATTTGAGAACAACTGTGCATACACTTTCGAATATTCGGACTTTGCTAAAATTACGGATGCGAAAAGACCTTGCTGGTACTATCTGAATTATCCTAAAATGAAGGCAAAAGTATTTATTACCTATTTTCCGATCAAGAATGATTTCGTAGATCATTTGAAAGAAGCCGAGAAAATGGTATATGAACATACGGTAAAAGCCAGCTCAATCGATACAAAATCATTTGAATATCCTGAGAAAAAAGTCTTTGGTAATTTTTATGAGCTGAAAGGACAGAGTGCTTCCAATCTTCAGTTTTATGTTACGGATAGTACAAAGCACTTTGTAACGGGATATCTTTACTTTAATACAAGACCAAAACCAGATTCATTGGCTCCGGCTGTCAACTATATCAAACAGGATATGAAGCATTTGCTGGATACCTTTGAATGGAAAAATTAAAATTCTTAAAATTTACATTAAAACATATATGAAACTTTTAGTTGTAGGAAGTGTTGCATTTGATGCAATTGAAACACCATTTGGTAAAACAGATAAAATCTTAGGAGGTGCAGCCACTTATATCGGAATCACATCGTCTATCTTAGGAGTGAAATCCGGAATCGTTTCTGTAGTAGGAGGAGATTTTCCGCAGGAATATCTTGATATGTTTACAGACAGAGATGTAAATATTGAAGGAATTGAAATCGTAAAAGAAGGAAAAACATTCTTCTGGGCAGGGAAATATCATAATGATCTGAATACAAGAGATACATTAGCTACTGAAGTAAACGTTTTAGAAAACTTCGATCCTAAAATCCCGGATTCTATGCAGGATGCTGAAATTTTATTATTAGGAAATCTTCACCCGGGAGTTCAGTTGTCCGTTCTTGAAAAAATGAATAAGCGTCCGAAACTTGTTATTCTTGACACGATGAATTTCTGGATGGATACAGCTTGGGATGTTTTGATGGATATGATTGCTAAAACTGATGTCATTACTATTAATGATGAAGAAGCAAGACAGCTTTCTGGAGAATATTCTTTGGTGAAAGCCGCTAAAAAAATCCATACCATGGGACCGAAATATGTGATCATCAAAAAAGGAGAGCACGGCGCTTTGCTTTTCCATGATAATAATGTTTTTGCAATTCCGGCATTACCGTTAGAAGAAGTTTTCGATCCGACAGGAGCTGGAGATACTTTTGCGGGAGGTTTTGCCGCTTATCTTGCTAAAAAAGGTAAAATTGATTTCGAAACCATGAAATCTGCATTAATCGTAGGATCTGCAATGGCATCCTTTACCGTTGAAAAATTCGGGACAGAAAGAATTCAGGAAGTAAAAGAAGCGGATATGTTCAGCAGATTAAGACAATTCAAAGAACTGACAACTTTTGATGTTGAGCTACAATAAATAAAGCTTTTTAAGAAATATTTATAATAAAAAATTTAGTCTAATTCATTAAGAATTCTAAATTTGCAACTTGTTTAAAATAGTAAAATGATAAATAAACTAAAAATCACTTTTCTTTTTGGGATTTTCATGCTGATTTTCTCTGCCAACGTAAAGGCTCAGCTTAAGAAGGGGCAGTTGGTAGACGGTATTGCAGCGGTAATTGGAGATGAAATCGTTCTGGAATCTGATGTAGAAGAGCAAATGAATTATGGAAAACAGCAGGGAATTTCCAGTGTAGATAAATGTGAGTTTTTGGAAAACTTAATTAATAATAAACTTTTAGTATATGAAGCTAAAAGAGATACATTAATTGATAACCGTTCTGCAGCTATCAAAGAAGGTGCAAATGCAAAATATCAGCAGTTACTTTCTCAGTTCCCGGACGAGAAAACAATGTTGGCAGCTTATAAGTTTAGAAATGCTTATGAAATGAAGAATACGATCGAGAAAATTGATACCGATCAGTATTACGGACAGGCTAAGTACCAAAGAATTACGGAAAAAGCTGACGTTACACCCAACGAAGTGACTGATTTTTACAATTTGTATAAATCACAGCTGCCGGAAATTAAAGACGAAGTGTCTTTAGGGCAAATCATGATGTATCCTAAATTAACGGAAGCTCATAAGCAAGAACTAATCAACAGACTTAAGAAAGTAAAACAGGATATTCTTGGAGGAGAAAGCTTTGAAAGTCAGGCCAGAATTTACTCTGAAGACGAAGGTTCTGCTGTAAACGGAGGTTTAATAAAGAACATTTATAAGGGTCAGATGGTAAAGCCTTTCGAAGCGGCAGCATTAAACCTGCAGGAAGGAGAGATCTCAGATCCTATAGAATCTGAATTCGGATATCACATTATCCAATTGGTAAAAAAGACAGGGAAAATGTATGATGCAAGACACAT
Organism: Chryseobacterium geocarposphaerae; assembly: GCF_002797535.1. Classification (NCBI taxonomy): domain Bacteria; kingdom Pseudomonadati; phylum Bacteroidota; class Flavobacteriia; order Flavobacteriales; family Weeksellaceae; genus Chryseobacterium; species Chryseobacterium geocarposphaerae. The sequence continues at coordinate 87,861 of NZ_PGFD01000003.1, read as the reverse complement.
CTTGTTGATGGCTACTCCTACAGATGAGGAAATCAGTACAGCTAAAAAGAAGCTGGACAGTATCAGAACCCTTATTATGGATGGGAAGATTAGTTTTAAAGATGCCGCATTCAAATTCTCAGATGACAAGAAAACTAAATTCAACGGAGGATTAGTTCCGGGAGCGGACGGTTCAAGTAAAATAGAAAGAGAAAGTATTCCGGGAGTAATTACTTACGAATTGGCAGGTCTTAAAAAAGGAGATATTACTACAGCATTTGAAGATGCGGAGAACAAAAGAAAAGTAGTGAAAATCATTAAGATTGAAGATGAAATTCCTTCTCACAAGATTACCCTGGAAACAGATTACGACAGAATAAAGCAGCTGGCTCTCAATAAAAAGAGAAATGAAATGATCGAAAAGTTTGTAAATTCAAAATTGCCGACCACTTTTATTTCAATCGATGGCCGATACGATTCTTGTAGTTTCAAAGGAAATTGGAAAAAAGAATCTCTTAAAAAATAAATACAAAAACCTTCAGAATTTTCTGAAGGTTTTTTTCTGCAAAAATATTTTGAAACACTTTGCAGAAAGCCTGTTTTTAGTATTTTTACACTATGAGCAATTTTATAGATTTTAATTCAGCAAGAAAGCTTAAAGAAATGCAGCAAAGTCAAAATAGAATTACGCAACTATTTAATATACAGTATCCTATTATTCAGGCAGGAATGATTTGGCATTCCGGATGGAGATTGGCTTCCGCAGTTTCTAATTGTGGTGGCTTAGGATTAATCGGAGCGGGGAGTATGTATCCGGACATTTTAAGAGAAAACATCCAAAAATGTAAGCAGGCTACGGATAAACCTTTCGGGGTGAATGTGCCTATGCTATACCCGAATCTGGATGAAGTGATTCAGATTATTTTGGAAGAAGGAGTGAAGATTGTTTTTACTTCCGCAGGAAACCCTAAAACCTATACCGAAACCCTTCAGAAAGAAGGTTTAAAAGTTGCTCACGTAGTTTCGTCTACCAAATTTGCGATGAAGTGTGAAGATGCAGGAGTAGATGCCGTAGTTGCTGAAGGTTTTGAAGCAGGAGGTCACAACGGAAGAGATGAAACTACAACATTTTGTTTAATTCCCAACGTAAGAAAACATATTTCAAAGCCATTAATTGCTGCAGGAGGAATTGCTTTAGGTTCTCAGATGAAAGCTGCCATGATTCTCGGTGCAGACGGAGTTCAGATCGGTTCCCGTTTTGCAGCCACTGTAGAAGCAAGTGCACACGAAAACTGGAAACGAAAAATTACAGAGCTTCAGGAAGGAGATACCCATTTAACATTAAAAGAATTGGCGCCTGTAAGAATGGTTAAAAACAAGTTCTTTAATGAATTGGAAGAGATTTATAATGTAGGAAGAAATAAAGAATCTTTAATTGCTTCTTTAGGCCGTGCAAGAGCTAAGAAAGGAATGTTCGAAGGAGATATGGAGGACGGAGAGCTGGAGATCGGGCAGGTTTCCGCTTTAATTGATGATATTCTTCCAGTAGATGCTGTTTTCAGAAATTTATTAAAAGAATTTGAAGCAACACATAATCCAAGTTTATAAATAAAGTTGAAATTGATGCAAGGGAAAATAAGTGATGTAAACGGTAAAAAACTTTATATAGAATATCAGAATTCATTTGAAAATAAACCTACCATTGTCTTTTTGCATGATTCTTTAGGTTCTGCACAACTTTGGAGGGATTTTCCTTCAAAATTATCTGAAGCCACTCAATGCAATCTTCTTGTCTATGATCGTTTGGGATATGGAAAGTCTTTTCCTATGCCTACTCACGAAAGAGAAAACAATTACATGGAAACCGAAGCGGATATTCTGAATGATATTTTGAATACGTTCAATATCAATGATGTCATTCTTTTCGGGCATAGTGATGGAGCTACAATTGCATTGATTACAGCCTCAAAATACCCCGAAAAAATAAGAGCAACCATTTGTGAAGCCGGACATATTTTCGTGGAAGATGTAACTGTAAAAGGTGTGAAAGACGCTTTGGAAGCTTATCAGACCACCAACCTTCCGGAACGTTTACAGAAATACCACAGAGATAAAGTTCCGATGATGGTAAAAGCATGGACGAAAATCTGGCTGAGCGAAAGATTCAGAAGCTGGAATATAGAATATCTCCTGAAAGATATTCAATGTCCTTTACTGTTTATCCAGGGAGAAGCCGACGAATATGGGACTCTCAATCAGGTAGAAAAAACAATCTCTCAGGTAAGTGGAAGTGCGGAAAAATTTATCATTCCAAATATCGGGCATACTCCGCATAAAGAATGTCCGGAGCTTGTTTTGAACAGGGCAGTTGAATTTATTAATAATGTAATGAACCATCAATAATCTTTCAATGGTATAAAAATTCCCCTTCTTTGAAGGGGTGGCGAAAATTTGTAGAATTTTTGACGGGGTAGTTTAATATTAAAATTATAAATTATCAATTATCAATTTCCCACTCAATATTCTTCCTCGCCTGTTTCTCGTATTTCTCTCTGAAATAATCTGTTTTGAAAATGTTTTCCATTTCCAGAAAGTGTTTTAAAACCTTCTTCCTTCCGGGTTTATAAAGTAAATCTGGGTAAATGGAATATTCCTTTCTGATCTTTCGGGTGTAATCAATATATATTTCCAAATCCTTTCCAAGAATAGAAAGATCAGCGTCCAGTAGATAATTTAAGTCCTTATTATCAGAATTTTGATGAGCTTTGGTAGCTAAAATCTGATGGTAGATTTCAGAAATATCAGTTTCATTGAGATTGAGCTGTTGAAGTCTTTCTTTTGCAAAATCAGCACTTTTCTCCTCATTGGACTTTGAGGAAGAATCATAAATAACGTCGTGATAAAAGACGCTGAACGAAATATTTAGATAATTTGAAATCCTAACGTTTACTGCGTCAAGCTCAGAAAATATACTTTCTAAATGGGCGAGATTATGATAATGCCTGCTTTTTTGAGAATAATTTTTTTCGATTTCAGACCAAAGCTTTTCAATAAGCTCCTGATCTGGACTAAAAGCTAGAGAAAGTGCTGAAAATCTTTCCTTCAAATTCATATTTATGCTTTTTAATAAAAAAAGGAACTTTAAAAAGTTCCTTGATTTGCTTCGATCGTTGCTTTCAGGTCTGCCCAACCGCCACCATTGTAGCCGTCTCTCAAACCTTGAGCATTTAAATATTCTAATGCTTTTCCGCTTCTGTTTCCGCTTCTGCAGAATAGGATAACCGGCTTTTCGATAGAAAGAATTTCATCCTGTCTGTCTTCTACTTCACCTAAAGGGATGTTTTTTGCGCCGTCTATATTCCCGTCCATTTCCAGTTCCATAGGTTCACGAACGTCGATCAATTCATAATTTCCTGATTTTATTACTTCTGCTAAAGACATAATTACTAATATTTTAGAGTTAAAAAATTACAATGGATTCCTTGAAAGATATCTACCTTTGCATAAGAATCCAAAGCCTAAACAAATTTATAAAATAATCTTAGTTTTGCAATGCGAAATTATGAATTCAACTGCCGAAAAATATTCACAGCTCATAAAAACCAAAGCCAAAAGTTTTGGGTTTCAAAACTGTGGAATTTCAAAGGCAGATTTCCTGGAGGAAGATGCGCCCAATCTTGAAAAATGGCTGAAAAATAATTTCCACGGCGAGATGAAATACATGGAAAATCATTTTGATAAAAGACTTGATCCCAGATTATTGGTGGAAGGTTCAAAATCAGTGATTTCACTCTCGTATAATTATTTTCCTGAAGAAAAAATTTCTGCGCTGGAGAACTTCAAGATTTCAAAATATGCTTATGCGGAAGATTATCATGAAGTCATCAAAGAAATTCTTCGTGAAATGGTAACTGAGCTGCAGGAGGAAATTGGGGAGTTCGGATTTCGGGTTTTTGTAGATTCTGCACCCGTTTTGGAGAGAAGCTGGGCCAGGAAATCAGGAATAGGATGGGTAGGAAAGAACGCCAATCTGATTACCAAGCAAAGCGGTTCTTTTTACTTTTTGGCTGAAATCATCTGCGATTTGGAGCTTATTCCGGATCATCCGGTGACCGATCATTGCGGAAGTTGTAGAAAATGCATTGATGCCTGTCCTACCAACGCCATTATTTCTGAAAAAATAATTGACGGAAGCAAGTGCATCTCATATGCAACCATAGAATTAAAAAATGAAATTCCGGACTATTTCAAAGATAAGATGGATGATTGGATGTTTGGTTGTGACGTTTGTCAGGATGTATGTCCATGGAATCGGTTTTCGGCACCTCATCAGCAGACAAAATTCAAACCGAATGAAGCTTTAAAAAACTTTAAAAAAGGAGAATGGAAAGAACTTACTCAGGAGCTATTCTCCGAAATCTTCAGAAAATCTCCTGTAAAGAGAACAAAATTTGCAGGTTTGAAAAGAAATATTGAGTTTTTGGACCAATCTGAAGAGAAAAAATAGACTGTTTTTTGGTGACAAATCCTCACCTGGAATTATGGAGTTCCAAAGCAAGGAGAGAAAATCGGCCATACCTTAAAATTTTAGCCTTTAAGGAGGAAGAGGTTTATTGAAGAAAAAGTGCTTCCAATAAAGAAAAAAATTGACTTTCGGGAGATCATATCTCACCAAAAATCAACGTCTTTTTTGTACTCTTTTAGGGGCAACTTTTACTCTGATTTTAAATCTCTTTTGGGATTTGGAAGTTTTGTGCATATTTGTGATATTTTGTTACTTAAATTTAATAAAAATTCGATTTAAAAACAAATATTTTCATTAAACTTGATTGTTAAATTTCATTAATATAAAACATGAATGTAAAAAAAATGCTAATCCTGCTATTAAAGATCATAGGTATTGTTCTGGGAGTTGTTATTCTCTATGTTGTTTTGGGCTATCTTCTTCCTTTCATTGAAGTGTCCGGGAAAGATGACCGGCAAAAGAAAGAGATTCCGGTTTATATCTATACCAATGGAGTTCACACAGATATTGTAATGCCGGTAAAGAACGATGTGCAGGATTGGAGTCTGAAGCTTCCATTTAATAATATCAGATCCAAGAAAACGGATTATAATTATATTGGAATAGGATGGGGAGATAAAGGCTTTTATCTTGATACTCCTACCTGGGCTGATCTAAAGTTTTCTACCGCTTTCAAAGCCGCATTCTGGTTAAGTAAGTCCGCGATGCATTGTACATACTACAGGGAAATGAGAGAAGGAGAAGATTGTAAAAAAATCATGATCAGCAGAAGCCAGTATCAGAAGTTAGTCCAGTTTATTGAAAATAAGTTTGATCAGGATCAGAACGGGAAATTTATTTTGATTCCTACCAATGCTGTGTATGGCGATAATGATGCCTTTTATGATGCTAAAGGCACTTATAGTTTTCTGTATACCTGCAATACGTGGGCAAATGATGCTCTGAAAGCTGCTGAACAAAAAGCCGCTTTCTGGACTCCTTCGGATTACGGAATATTTTTACATTATAAGTAAACATAAAATGCTTCCAGAGATGGAAGCATTTTTTATATTAGAATAGAATATTGATTTTCTTTTTTACAACTCCTTTTCAAGGATGGCCACGATCTTATCAATAACGTCCTGTTTGTTTACTTTCTTTTGATAGGTAGGCTTAGGTTCTGCAACAATATTTTGTTGTTTTTTATCAAACAGGGCATACAAGTCCAAATCCGGGTGGGTTTCAATATACCATGCTAAAAAATTAAGAGGCATTGCATTTTTTCCAGAGAAATAAAGTTGAATAGATTGTGGGGTAACGCCATAAGCAGTGGCGATTTCCTTCATGGTTTCTCCCTTTTCTTTGCTGTATTCCCGTATCTTCTGGTATATTTTCATATTAAGTAAGTTTTTTTTAATCAAAGCAACTATATATTGTAAAAACAATGATTTATTGTTTATTTTGATATATAATTGTATATTTGTCTTGCAAATTAATTTGCGGTGAGACACAAAATTACGAAAAAAGGTTAAACAAAATTATTTCATTCATGAGCAAATTGGAGACCAATCTTAATCAGAAGATGATTGATGAGAAGTATGATTTCATTGAACGATGGTTACCGGCACGTTATACAACTTCAGTGAATATTATTTTAAAGGAAGATGTAAGAAAACCTGCATATATAAGGAAGGTGAAAAAAGAAAGGATCTCTGACCAAAAAATTCTTGATGCACTATACAAAGTGGCACTGCTCAATAAACTACAAATAGAAACCTGAAGATTTATACAGGCTGCGTCTTATCAGTAATACTGATTTCACAAAACCACTTTATTTATTGATAGTCAAAATCCTAACAACTAAGACCCTTCGTTGTATGGCTATAATTGTAACCATACAATACATATATATTCAGTTTTAATTTAGGCACAATATGAATTATGAAAAAAAATAATGTTATCATCACAGAATGTTTCAAATTCGGAACACGTTACGAAAATCATTTTACCATATCACCATGCTGCAAATCGATCATGATGAAAGTAAATGAAAAAGGTGAACGTACAACAATTACTTATTTGAGTTCGTTTATTGTTCCCAAGCTTTATCCGGCAAAAAATAAGGATGACAAGTAAACAAGTCTAACTTTTATACAATAAAATCACGAATTAGTTGTTCTTAAATATAATTTTAATATGAAAAAAATAGAAAGTTAATGAAAATTGTAAAAAAATTTGACCATTTGGTAGGAAAAACAAAGAGGGAAATTATTTCAAAATTCGGAGATAGTTATGTATACTCGGATAACGGTTTGTATTATACCCTCAATCGGACATGGTTTACGAAAGGAATAACCTTATCAGTAAAATTTGACGGACAGGAAAAAGTAGAGAAAATTGATGTTTTGGAAAATGATAAAGCTGTACTTCCTTACCTATTCAGCTTATCTGACTCAAGTAATCAGTATAAAATTTTTGAAAAAATTCAGTAAAATAAGAAGCTGACTTAAGTGAAATGAAAAAATGGTAAAAATCTTTATTTTTTAACTAGTACCAAATCCGTTAAATACAGGTTTTTTGAATGATCAAAGGCTGTTTCAATTTGAAACAGCCTTTTTCTAATCTAAAAGTCAGTAATATTAAAATAATAATGCGCTAAAAAATACTCCTAAGTTATTCTCATGATGCTTAATTGGACCATACATACCAGTCGAAGTTTTTAAATAGTAAAAAACATTGCAATAGATGCCGCAGCTATAAACATAAAAGTTGCCCATAATAAACTTTTTGAAAGCCATCTGCTTTTGAATTCTCCCATAATGCGTTCGCTTGCAGATATTCTGATGATAAGAAACAACAGAGGAACTGCAGCTACGCCATTGAGAACAGCTGTGTAAACAAGAGCCTTCACAGGATTAATCCCAATAAAATTCATACACAGACCAATAAGTGTAGAGATAATAATAACCATATAAAATCCTTTTGCTCTTGCAAATTTCAGGTTTAAACTTGCATTCCAGTTGAGAGCTTCGGAAACCGCATATGATGCCGATCCTGAAAGAACGGGTACGGCAAGTAATCCCAATCCAATGATTCCTGTAGCAAATATGATTTTTGATATCAACCCCGAATTTGGAAATGACTGTACTAAAGGTTCTAAAGCTTTTGCTGCATCAGCCGCAGTATTAATATCTGTTATATGAGCGCTATGCAGAACAGTTCCTCCAACCAATATAATACACCATGTTGTAAATTCAGAGATGACCATCCCTATACTATTATCTTTCCTCATTGCATGAATATGACGCCATCCGATGTTGGGCTTTCCATCTTGAATCAGACCTCTCTCATTTTCTTCTTCCACTTCCTGGGAAGCCTGCCAAAAGAACATATAAGGTGTAATCGTTGTCCCAAATACTCCGGTGATTATAAAAAGAAAATTGAAAGAAAATTCAAAATGAGGAACAATAGAGGCTTTTAGTATTTCTTTCCACGGCTGATCAATAATAAAAGCTGTAAGAGGGTAGGCAAGAAGTGATAATGCCAGCCATTTAAGAACTTTTGAATATACCCGATAACTGGTGAAGACCTCTAATGTAAGTATACTAACCGTAAAAAACAGCATTAGTATAACAATATCAGCAGGAATAATTAATTGGGCGGCAGCTGCCATGGCCCCAATATCAGCTCCGATATTGATCGTATTGGCAATAACAACCAATCCTACAGAACTATAAAGTATTTTTTTACTGTAATGCTCTTTGATAACTCCTGTTAACCCTTTACCGGTAACCATTCCTATTCTTGCGCAGGCTTCCTGCACGGCAGTCATAAACGGAAGCATATAGAGGGCTGTCCATAATTGACCATAGCCAAACTGAGCTCCTGTCTGAGAATAGGTGGCAATGCCTGAAGGATCATCATCAGCAGCTCCCGTTGTCAGCCCGGGACCTAAAAGACCGAAGAATTTTTTGAATTTTTTTGTTTGATTTTCGACCTGATGTTTGACAGACATTGTTAGTTGTTTTTGAATACAATATACTATTAATTGATCATTTTTTGATCTGCTAAAGTAAATAGTTTTTCATAATTAAAAAGACCTTCCACATAGCGGGAAAGTCTTTTTATTTATTATTTTAAATGTGTTTTTATTCAAGAAAGACTGTTTTTCATATTAGTTGCAGTAAGAAATTCGAGGATTGGTACTGTCTCCGCATTGAAACTGATATTTTCCTTGCGGATATTTCGGTGTGGGATTATCTGTAACTTCAAGCGGAGTCATCGATTGACCGCTATAGGAAGGCATGGTAACCTGCGCAGCGGAACCATTACCTAAAGCAACATTTTTGGCATTGCTGTTTCCATTGAAACTATAATCCATCATCGCATCCAAAAGACGGTATACCCCATAATAGTCCAATGCATCAAATACTTTTCGGGAACTTGGCATTGCGTGATCTGTTATATAATTGTATCCGTTAACTGTAGATGATTTAATATAAATGAAATCTTTTTCAGTATTAGAAATATTGATGTTTTTAAAGATATCGATTGCCATTCTGTGATCGTTGACATCATCCTCGTCATAGACCTGCGTAATCATTTTGGTATTAGAAGGGAAGCTCTGCAATTGCTGTTGGGTCGTTAATGTACTGTTCCAGTTAAAAGAATACCAGGGAGCCATAGTGAAAAGAAAACGCCCGTTCTGCCCCCATCCTTTTTCTGTAAATGCTTTATAGGCAAGATCAATACTTGCTCCACCACCAAAAGAATGTCCCATGAAGCCTACTTTCTGAGTATCAATAATGTTGGGATAATCTGCAGCAGCCTTTATGAAGCCTTCCCACAGGGTTTGGTAACGGTGATCAACACTGATGTCTATGGTACGATAAGGCACAAATACTACCACATAACCTTTCTTGGCAATGAAGTTATACAGCTCTATATTGTATTCTTTATCCTCACCACCAAACGGATGTGAAAAGAATATAGTAGGTCTGGGAGAAGTAATCCCTTTAGGATAGAAAATTGAAACCTGTGTTCCCGTATACTGTGGATTACTAAAGTCAATTTCAGCCACTTCATAATTTCCGTCTGCACCATATCCTGATGCCGGTTTCTGAATAGGTCCCTGAAAGCTGTTGCCAAGTTTTGGCTGAATAGGAGCAGCTTCTTCAGTGTCGTTAGTGCTTTGAGAGCATGCAGAAGTGGTAATAAACAAAATCATTACCCATGGATAGAATAGTTTTTTCATTTTCTTTTGTCTTTAATATGTTGAACCATCTGATCTTTAATTTCCTCATATTTTTTGTATTGTCCTGCATCCAGAATTTGGCTCAGGGCATTGGATTTTTCTTTCTGTAAAGCTTTCAGTTTTTTGAATTTAGCGAGTTTACCTTCATTACTTTGCAGAATCGGGTCGTTCTTTTGGGCGTACTGAAGATTAAGAGCAGAGACCTGCTCAACCTGCTTAGTATTTAATGCTAATTTACTTGTCATCCACTCCGTCATCATTTTTGCACGCTGTTCGGGAGTACTGTCCTTTAACTTTTTTGCCTGTGCCGTTACATTTGCAAATGTCATACATAGAAATGCTGTCACAAGAATGGGCCATTGTTTTTGTTTTATAATCATCTTGGAAATTTTAATTTTTGATGAAACAAATGTATCAAGAACGATTATTTCCTTTAAGATAAAAAAGGATGAAGCTGCTAAATTCCGGGGTGAATTCATTATTGATCCAGCCACTTTCTGAAATGCATTGCTTTTGCTTTGCTGACAAGGATTTGTTCCTGAGGTAGCGGATGTATTTTGACCAGCAGTCTGCCATTAAAGAAATATTCTACGGCATCTACAGCATTCTTGTTGATAATGAATTGGCGGTTAGCCCTGAAAAAGAGAGTAGGATCGAGCTCATGTTCCAGCTGTTCCAGGGTAAATTCCACTACATATTGTCTGCCATCGGCCATATGTGCGTATACGATTTCATTTGCGGTATGGAACCAATTGATTTTAGCCGCGTCAACAGGGATAAGCCTGCCGCAGTAATGAATAAGGAAGGATTTTTTATATTGCTTTGTTGTATACTGCAGCTCCTGTAGCAGAGATTCCGTTTTGTCCTGTCCATTTTTTGAATTATCAGCAATAAGAGTATCATATTTAAGTAAAGTCCGCTGTATTTCTTCTGTGTCAAAAGGCTTTAAAACATAATCAATACCGTTGTTACGGAATGCCTCGATCGCATAATCATTATATGCCGTAACAAAAACAACGGGTTTTCTTATATTGATCTGTTTAAAGATTTCAAATGATAATCCGTCAGAAAGTCTGATATCCGAAAATATCAGATCATAATCACTATCGTTTAATCTGAACCAATCCATTGCTTCTGCTATACTTGGTAAAGTCTTCACAATTTGGATTTCCGGGTTGATTTCTTTCAGGATATACTCAAGATTTCTTGCGGTTGCAGCTTCATCTTCGATAATGACGATATGTAAATTTTTTTTCATAAGAAGGGAAGCTTTACGATGAAATATTCTTTTGTCTGAAAAATCTCTATTTCTTTATGGAGTTGCAGTTTGTATCTCTCATTCAGGTTGGTAAGACCAAGTCCGGTGCCTTCTGTCTCATTGATGGAGGGCTGGAGATTATTTCGGATAATAAGCCATTTGTCTTCTTCATAAATCTCTACAGTTAAAGGATGTGAAAGAGTAGCTTTGTTATGTTTAACAGCATTTTCCACCAGGGGTTGCAGTGATAAATGAAGAATTTGTTTGCTTATACAATCTTCGCTGATATTGATATGAATCTGAAATGCATTTTCCAGCCGCATTTTTACCAGCTGTATATAGGATTTCAGGTGCTCAAGCTCTTTCTCAAGACTTATCAGATTGTTACCTGAACGAACTAGCGTATATCTGAAGATTTTGGAAAGATGGAGAATATAGCTTTGAGCCAGATTTGGATTTTCCCTTACTATGGCAGAAAGGCTGCTCAATGTATTGAATAGAAAGTGCGGGTTAAGCTGTTCCTGGAGCAATTGCAGTTGTGCCTTAAGGTAAGCGGAATTGAGCTGCTCGTTGATAAGGTCCTTATTTCTGCTTTCACGCATCAGAAGAATAAGGCGGATAACGACTGCAATCATGATACTGCTGAGCAAAAAACGGACAAAATATCCTCTGATTCTTCCTCCCGTAAGTTGGGGAGTCCCAAAGAGCAAAGAATGGATCATACTTCCCAGTATAATTGCTGCCACCAACACCAAGACATTGAATATATAGAGTCTCCAGTATTGTTTGTTTTCTCTAAAGACACTCAGAAACTTACCCTGGGACAGATTAAGATACAGTAACAAAAGGCAGAATGCCATATTATACAAAAACTGGTAGCCATATTCCCCAATATTGAACTGCCAGTAACGGGCGATAATCCCATCACTGTTAAGGGCCATCAGTTTTGCAGAATTGACCATTAGTGTGATCAAAAAGGCGCTGTAAAGATATATTTTTTTCTCATTCTTATTCATTAATACAAAGAAAGCAAAATATTAAAACCGATGATATAATAAATGGTTGAAGCGGTAAAAGTTGGTGGTGAAATAATACAATTAATAACTCGTTAGAAAAAACTACTTTTTTACTCTTTGCAGTTAGAATCCGTCTATATGAAAAATATTCCAACTGACATACTGTTGTCATCATTCCATTCTACCTTTGTGTAACGAACATAAGCAAAACAAGATGAGTAACACAAATTTAGTATCATTACGAATAATTACTTCCGATATTACAAGATTGGTAAAGTTTTATGAACAGGTGGCAAAAGCGAAGGCTAAGTGGGCAACTGATGACTTTGCAGAAATAGTTTTAAAGTCTTTTACTCTGGCAATTGGCAGCACCAGGACGTTGGCTTTTTTCGGAGAAGGAACAGCAGAAGCTGCTGCTAACAAAAGTGTAATCATAGAATTTCTCGTAGAAAATGTAGATGAAGATTATCAAAGGATAAAAGACATAGCCACCGAAATTGTCCAGGAACCGACTACGATGCCTTGGGGAAACAGGTCATTGTTATTCCGTGATCCGGACGGAAATCTTATTAATTTTTTCACACCTGTAAGTGATGATGCGAAAAAGAAGTTTGCCTAGAAAGCTTCATCTGGTAATATCATTTTTTCAGAATATACTCCCAACATTTAATATTGTACGCTCCACAAGGAAATATCAATTACAATACGGTATCACCTAATAAAAAAAAGAAACTTCCACAATTTCGAAAATATTTATACGAAGGAAATTATCGATTTCATCCTTGAGATGATAACACGTAAAGAAAAAAACAAGGTACAGATCGTAGAAGAGTACCGTATTCCGAAGACGACACTCTATAAATGGATGGACAAATACAATAAAAACAAGTGACAAAAATTTATAGTCGCCCTTGAAATCTTGTTATTGAACTTATTGGAAGCCTTTTGACAATCAACAAGTACAAAGTTCAGCCACTAATGAAATGACAATAGCATTGCAGTAACCCAAATTAATTTGTAAATTATCAACTAGAAAAAAATTGGTTAGGATGAACCAGATTATAAATATAAAAAGTATATCCGAAATCAGCAGATTTGTACAGCAGGGCGCCGTGAAACACCCGTCAGTGAACTTTAGCAATAATATCGGCTTTGTGTTGTGCTTTTCGGTACAAATTAATGATCAGCGAAACAAATATGATGCTTAAATGAAAGTAAAGAACTTAAAAGCATTCGACGGACAACATTGCGAAACAACAACAACCGGAACATTGTTGAGACAAATTGAAATTGAACTTTCAGAACCAATGTTGTTCGGACTTGGACAAGGATTGGGTTTTATTTTCTGGAATATGAAAACAATGGATTTTCCGTTCATTGGTGGGAGAGTAAAGCCGGATTTATTAACTGAAAATATTGCAAAAAATCTAAACTTTGAATTGGTAGTTAAAGAAACTTCATCAACTCAAAAAGCCTGGGATAATGTAAAGAAACTGATTGATAATGGACAAATAGTCGGGTTAAAATTGGATTGTTTTCACTTAGAATATTTTTCACGTCCATTTCATTTTGCAGGCCATTATACAGCGCTTTATGGTTATGACAATGATAATGCTTTCTTGGTAGATACTAAACAACAAGGCGGATTGGTAAAAACGAGCCTGAAAAGTCTGGCATTAGCAAGAGCGGAAAAAGGACCGATGTCATCTAAAAATTTGTATTATACTTTGCACAAAACAGCCAAAGAATATGATTTAAAGGCGGCGATAATTACAGCAATTAGAAACAATGCGACAGAATATATAAATCCGCCCATTACGAATATCGGTTACAAAGGAATTTACAGAACCAGTTCTGAAATTGTTAAGTGGTTTAAGACAAGTAAAGATGTTGAAAACGACTTTAAAACATCTGCAATGCTTATGGAAAAAGCAGGAACAGGTGGGGCATTATTCAGAAATTTGTATCGCGATTTTTTAGAAGAAAGTTATGACTTCCTAAAACTTGACAAGTTACAGGTAGGACACGAAGCATTTGTTGAAATAGCAGAGCTTTGGACATCAGTTTCTCAACTCTTCGAAAAAGTAAGCGAAACAAAAGACTTTAAATATATTCAACAGGCATCGGACATTTTAAAAATAATATCAGGCAAAGAAAAAAAGACAATGGAAATATTGGCAACAATATAGCCTGAATGCTAACATTCGTTCAGCAAGTGTATAAAATATATTTTTTTATCCATAATTAAATTTAGATTAAGTTCTTTACTGTTTCTGAAGATTCTGCAATATTAAGTTGATAATTGTATAAAGAAGCATATTGTTATTCAATCCATAAATATCCGGCAGAATAGGTTTTTGCCTTATCGGCAATAATGACTCTTTTGTCTTTATTTTCACAAAATAATTTTCCCTGTCTTTCTGAAAGCTGAATTGCAAAAAGCTCATTTTTTCTAAGTCTTTGTGACCAGAATGGAATGAGTGAACAATGCGCAGAGCCAGTAACAGGGTCTTCAAGGATGCTGGCTTGTGGTGTGAAGAATCTTGACACAAAATCGCTATTAGAACCTTTTGACGTCACAACAACTCCGCCCGGATCCAGATTGATTTGATCAAATATTGACCGGTTTATTTGGATGTTTTTTACATCTTCCTCTGTATCGTAAACCAAAACATAGTCTCTTGCCTTGAGGATTTCTTTTGGCTGAATACTTAATGCTCGTGAAATAATTTCTGGCAATTCTGAATTAATTGGCATTCTTGAAGGAAAATTCAGATAATAAAGATCATCTTTGAAAGTAACTTCAAGCTTTCCACTTATGGTTTCAAAAATTATAGAGTTACTTGGATAATTTAAAATTGAAATAAGACAGTGGGCATTTGCCAGAGTAGCGTGTCCGCACAAATCCATCTCAAACTCCGGTGTAAACCAACGAAGCTGTATTTCCTGTCCATTATCAATAAAAAAAGCAGTTTCAGCAACGGCATTCTCTCTCGCAATTTTCAATAATGTTTCATCCGGCAGCCAGTCATCAAGAGGAACAACACATGCGGGGTTCCCACCAAAAATCTCATCTGTGAATGCATCTATCTGATATAACTGTAATTTCATTGTAAAAACTCTTTTAGCATTTAGAAAGTAAATATAATTTAATTTTATGCTACAGTAAGTAAAGCATTATTAAAATTGATTTAATTTTTCTAGTTTTTTATATAAAATACTGAAGTGTGTTTTTCTATTTCTATAATAAATTTCGGAATGAATATTTGTTGGAGAACAAGAAAATATTTCAGCCCGCAGGAGTTTGTTATAAAACATTGAGAAAAAATAGGTATATATCTTCTGAAAATGACCTATTCAGTATTGTTCCTACGAAAACAACAGGATCAGATCTTAAAATCATCGTTTCTTACTTGGGATTATCTGCAGGAAGTCTTAGCTGTTCAAGAAAAGAATTACCGAAAAGTAAAACTTACCCATCGTTAAGTGGATTTAGCTTTCTTGTAATTAATTTTGAATGATCTAATTCAAAAAATATGAAGGAAAAAGATCACTGACAGCATTTATCGTTATTATGCTACGGGCATACTAACCATCAACTAAAAATCTATCGCTAGAATAATTGGAAAATCAGTGCAGTTAAAAGACATCGATCGAAATTAAATGACGAGGCAAGCTGTAAAAAGATAATACGAAATAGGAGCAGGAGTACAGAAATAAAATCAAATACTCCGGGCAAAGTCAAATAAATAAATTTATATGTAATAATTCAGGAAAGATCGTTGTCTTATCAATAGAATATCACATTACCGGTTAACTTTTGTATATGGAGATGCTCGATTGCCTTTCTTTACCTGTACACATTAATTATTAATATAGTGGAAAAACGATGAAATATTTTCTCTTCCCTTCTATCATACTGTGCCTGCTATTTACCCAACTGACGTACGGCCAAAAATTTAAGCAGGTAATTGTTTCAGATGATATCGAAACTTTCTGGAAAGCCTATGACCGGATTTGTTCAACCAGGGATACTACAGAACAATACAATCTGTTAAAAGATATTTATCTTGATAAAGGAACGCCGGGGTTGAAAGCTTTGCTGCAAGTTCGCCGGTATTCTGAAAAAGAATTTATCAGCGCCATTACAACATATCCTAAATTCTGGAATTCCATTAGGCCCAATACACTGAAGGTGAAAAGACTTTATCCCAAAATAAAGGCTAACATCCGGAAGCTTAGTAAAGCGTATCCGGAACTGAAGCCTGCAACGATTTATTTTGCCGTAGGGGCTTTCCGTACGGGCGGTACCATTCTAGGCGATAAGGTTTTGATTGGAAGTGAGTTGTCCTTGGCGGACCATAATACCGTGACCGATGAGCTGCCGGACTGGAGAAAACCATTCTACCAGACACAAAATCCTTATCAGGAACTTCCATTGCTGTGCACCCACGAATATGTGCATACCCAACAAAAGGAATTGGTGGAAAATCTGCTTTCGATGTGTTTATATGAAGGCGTGGCCGAATTTATTTCTTGCAAGGTGACCGTAACAAAATCAAGTACACCGGCCATTGAATTTGGAAAAGCCAATGAAAAGAAAGTGATTGATCAGTTTGTTTCTGACCTATTTATTACGAGCAATAACTACAATTGGCTTTGGGGTGAAAATAAAAATACATTGAAAATCAGGGACCTGGGATATTACATCGGCTACGAGATTTGTGAGCGTTACTATAATCTTTCCGGAGACAAGCGGAAAGCAATCAAAGACCTCATAGAACTTGATTATACCAATGAAAAAGAAGTAGAACGCATTGTTGATCTAACCAGGTTGTTACCAAAAACATTGCAGGAACTCCATAAAGACTACGAGAATCGAAGACCGACCGTTGTAAAGCTGCTTCCTTTTGAAAACGGCAGTCGGAATGTGAAGCCGGGACTTACAAAAATTACCGTTCAATTTTCCGAGCCGCTGGACAAAAGAAGAACCGGCATAGACTTCGGCCCATTAGGAAAAGACTTCTGCCCCGATCTCAAACCGCAAAGACTTTTTAACGAAGAAGGTACATCCTGGATGTTTGAAGCAGATCTGAAACCTAATCGTCACTACCAATTATTAATTTCAGATAATTTTAGAACAATAAAAGGCATTAGACTTAAACCTTTTCTGATTGAATTTACAACTTCAGAAAAGTAAATAAAATTTATACAGTTATTCATGAGTCAAGCATCAATATTCAATAACAAAAAAAGTTTTCTTTTACTGTAATTTTTGGTCGAACTGAAATGGGCAAGATGTTCCTGATTGCCGATCCGCTGTAATCAATGGATGAGGACAAATCAAAAGAGATGGAAAGAAGTTTGCGGGAAGATGTCAGTATGACTTTCAGGCAGCCTTATCCGCTGGAACACGAAATTGGATTGCCTAGAATAAAAAATGGGTTGAATACTTAATAAATAAGCTACCTCGGTTTTGAGGCAGCTTAATTGTAAATGTCAGGCCAGAAACTACTTTTTCAGGTGAAGCGAGTTATCGCTTTTTTCTGAAAAATAGATAATTGAACCAATGATCGGTAAGCCGAACTGCAACCAGATGTAATTGTTCCTTTGTCTTTTTGAAAGATTTTTGTTTTTAAGAATATCTCTGATTGTAATAATGTTCATACCGCAAATACTGCAAACGCAATAATGAAATAAGTTGGATCTTCAAAAAGCATCATATTATATTTTTAAGATATTGACGAAATGATTGTGCACGATACGGCTACTGAGGCACCGCAAGATCCCCACCAAGGTAACCCCATCGCTTCATATGAATGACAGATTGCTGTAGATGTAGAATTTTGCTTGATAGCTCTTACAATACAGCTATAGCATTCACCAAAGGAAATATTTCCATTGCCTTACTATCACATAAATGTCTTGAAGTTAAATTAGCACTTTTATCCGGATTTGCAAGGTATGCATATTTTTCCCTCAGCTCATCAGAAAGCCCATCTCTAATGCAAACAAATTGATAGAGAGTAGTAACAGCAGTACGGTAAAATAATTTTTCATATTAAATATTATTAAACACCAGGAATTTATTGTATTCCGAGAATCGATTATTCTGGTTTCGTTATTGTGGGTTCTGGGGAGAAGCAATCAAAAAATTATTTCAATTTCTAATTATTTTCCCAAATATGGAATTTTAAAACTAAGGTTTTTTTTTGGGAAAAAAAATTAAAACCATTATCTGAATAAGGGTTTTCCGGCTTTTTTGCAGGGTAATTTATGATATGTAGCGGTTGAATGTTTTTGTTGGAAATAGCTATGTACATTTTACAATTCATCATTTGTATGATTTGGCAATGATGCTTTACTGCCCAATTTTTAATTTTTAAAGATTCTTTCTGTTATCCTAATTTTAATTAATTGTAAAAATTACATTTAATTTTATATATTTATCATTCAATCCGATATGCTGCATCTGAAACGGTAGCATAAGTTCCACAATGATCAATTATGCTTAAACAATTATCTTTTTTCGTTTTACTATTTGCTGGTTTAATAATAAATGCACAAACTGCTCATAATACGCTAAGCTTACTTCCGGATTATATACAGCATACTGCTGAAAAAGGTTCTTTTCGGATTGCAGCAAACGGAATTACGGCAAAGATAGTTGTAGATCCTAATGATTGGAAAGGTGTTACTCGCGCAGCCAATGATTTGGGTGATGACGTGCGTAAAGTGACTGATGTAGTTTCACCTGTCGTTAAAGATACAAAGCTTTTGCATGGAGCGATAATTGTAGGCACTATTGGCAAAAGTAAATTGATAGATCAGCTGGTTGACGATGGTAAGCTGAATGTAGACGCCGTAAAAAATAAATGGGAATCTTTCATGATCCAAACCGTTGGAGACAATCTGATCATTGCTGGCAGTGATAAGCGTGGAACGATATATGGTATTTATGATGTTTCAGAAAAGATTGGAGTATCTCCATGGTATTATTGGGCTGATGCTCCTGTAAAGAAAAGTACAGATCTTTATGTTAAAGCAGGTCGTTATTTGCAGGAATCGCCGAAAGTGAAATACCGTGGCATCTTCATCAACGACGAAAGCCCTTCATTTTCCGGCTGGTCTAACAAACATTTTGGCGGAATAAATTCTAAAGTATATACTCATATTTTTGAGCTGTTATTACGTTTAAAAGCTAATTATTTATGGCCTGCCATGTGGGGAAATGCTTTCAACGAGGATGATCCGATGAGTCCGGTGCTTGCAGATGAATATGGTATTGTGATGGGTACCTCTCATCACGAACCCATGATGCGGTCGCAGAAAGAATATACCAAACGAAAAGATGAGATCGGTCCTTGGGATTATGTTACCAATGCAGAAAATTTGAAGAAATTCTGGACCGAAGGTCTGGAAAGAAATAAGAGTTATGATAATATCATTACAATGAGTATGCGTGGCGATGGCGATGTAGCGATGGGTAAAGGTGATGATGCCGAGAACATCAAAACTCTGAAACAGGTGATTGCCGATCAGCGAGAGATTATCAGGCAAGTGTATGGCAAAGATCCGGCAGAAGTTCCTCAACTTTGGGCTATATTCACAGAAGTGCAGCGCTACTATGATGCCGGAATGAATGTTCCTGACGACGTGACATTGCTTTTCTGCGACAACAACTGGGGCTATATCAGACGTACCGCACCAGTCAATGAACTAAAACGTAAAGGCGGTATGGGATTATATTATCATATTGACATGAATGGTGGTCCGTGGAATGACCGTTGGATCAATACGACCACCGTACCAAAATTGCATGAGCAGTTCAGTTTGGCGTATAAAAGCGGCATCGACCGTATCTGGATCGTTAACGTAGGCGACCTTAAGCCGAAGGAAATGCCGATTGATTTTATTATGCGTTATGCCTGGAATCCCGATGCCATATCAGCTGATCAAACCTCTGACTATATGACCGATTGGGCAACTGGAATTTTCGGAAAAGAACATGCCGCGGAAATTGCAGAGCTGGTATCAAGATACTCAAAATATAATCTGATGCGCAAACCCGAGGTACAGGATCCGAATATTTTCAGCTTTGTCAATTACCATGAAGCGGAACGTGTTCAAAAACAATGGCAGGATCTTACCGCCAAAGCGGAAGCATTGGAGAAAAAAATACCTAAAGAAGCATTGGATGCTTATTATCAGTTAGTACTTTATCCTGTTAAAGCATCAGCTGGTGTAGCAGAGATTTATCTGGCAACAGGAAGTAATAACCTCTACGCTAAACAAGGTAGAGTAAGTGCTAATGAATATGCCAATCGAGCCCGCGAACTTTTTGAGCTGGATAAAAAACTGAGCGCGCATTATAATGATTCCATTGCTGGCGGCAAATGGAAAAATATGATGAGCGACGTGCATTTAGGTTACCAACACTGGTCGATGCCGAAGGAGAATAGTTTGCCTCCACTTGATGAGGTTATCCCGTTGGCTTCACCTTCATTGGGTATTGCAGTGGAAGGTAGTACAGATGCTTGGCCAGGAACAGAAGGAAAAGCAGAGCTGCCCCAATTTGACATTCTTGACAAGCAGCATTATTATATCGACATCTTTAACCGTGGAAAAGGGCTACTAAAATTTACAGCCAAAGCGGATAAACCGTGGATCAGATTAAGTACTGCTAAAGGAAGCACAGAAACGGAACAACGCCTATATGTAGATATCGACTGGAAAAAAGCTCCTGAAGGCAAAGGAAGCGGCTTGATTGAAATTAATCAGAATAATACTAAAGTACCGGTAGTTATAAATACGTTGAAAAAAGCAGTACCTGACAGCAAAGAAAATTTTTATGGTGGATTTTCCGGCGAGTTTTCTATCCCTGCAAATAAATTCAGCGCAAATGTATCAGGGAAGCAAGCCAAATGGATAGTTTTACCTGGTTTGGGAAGAGCTGAAGCGTGTATGGGTATTTATCCTACTACAGCACAAAGCTCAACATCTGAAAAGGCACCTCGACTGGAATACCAGATTTTTATGCCTGAGTCCGGTTCCACAACAGTATTGCTTGGAATCCTACCAACGCAGGACGTTAACCCGGGCCGCGGATTAAGAATAGCTGTTTCTATTGATAACGGTGGACCTGTTATACTTGATGCCAGAAAGGGATACCACGATGAATTTAAAGAATATACAGCTGAAAATCTCAGCCGTTCAAAAACACTCAAACCACTGCCAGATTTCAATCATAACTACGCTCTGATCTCCCGTGGAAAGCCCCGCCGTACTGAAGTATTTGATAACCAGCGTTGGCTGGATGCGGCACTGGATGTGAAAAAACCGGGTATTCATACTTTGAAAATTTATATGATCGATCCTGAAGTCGTATTGGAGCGTATTATCGTTAATCCTAATGATAAATACCCAAGTTATCTTGGAGCGCCCGAGAGAAATTGATTAACTGATGGTTTATTCTAATAGTTCAGAAACTTCCTAAGGTTTAAGTTAAATGGCGCCATCCTTCTTCACTTAGGCAAACCGGGACGGAGCTATCTATATCACAAATGTTTCGGAGGTTATCGTTAGTCCAGATAGAATTATTGAAAGTAGGAGACTCTGTTTGCATCAAGACTACAAACAATTCTTTATTTCATCAGTTTAAGTTTTCAAATTATTAAATTTGAATGTCAAATTTGAAATGCAGTAAAAGTGGAATCAACAGACAATTTCGAATCTCATTCTCTATTTCAGCTATACAAAGCACTGAACCTTCCTGTAGACCTGTTTGATCTTACGGAGGGATTCACTATTTTCAATTTAAGAGATATTCCGTTCAAACTTCCTTATCAATCTGCGTCTTACCGACCCAATTTTTTCTCTTTTTTGTTCGTCAAGAACGGAAGTGGAAGATATACAATCGATGAACAAAGCTTTGAAGTTGAACCACATTCAATCTATTTTACCAATCCAAGTAATTATCGAACATTCAGCTGGAAGGAAATCGAGGATATTTTGTTAATTACTTTTGATGAAACCTTTCTTAAAAAATACGTTGGTGAAGATGTTTACGTTGATTTTCCATTTCTTCTTACTGAAACTGTACGGCCAAGAGTGGTGGCAGATGATTTTTTCCAAGAAGTTAAAGAGATTAATGTCCAGATATTAAATGAATACAGAAAAAATACAACTTCAAAATATAAAATTATAGGCCATCTCTTAGCGGTACTTCTTTTTAAGATTAAAGAACATATCTGGAACGATTATAATCCCATCTACGAAGGAAATCGCAGTTCCCAGATTGTTATTTCTTTTAAAAGAATATTGGAACGACATTATCGTGATCTGAGTTCGGGTAAAGCGGATCTGGCTTTCCGGGTACAAGATTATGCGAATGCCCTCAATCTGCATCCCAATTACCTGAGTAGTGTTATCAAAAGCAAAACCGGGAAAAATATTACTGCCTGGATTGTCGAGAAAACACTTACGGAGGCAAAGTCTTTATTGCAAAACGGAGATATACCTATCAAAGAAATCAGCTACAGACTGGGATTTTCCGAAACCTCGCATTTCAGCAACTTTTTTAAAAAATATGAGAGGACCTCACCTGTTTTATATAGAAAATCTCATCACTATTAAGGTGTTCTTTATTTCTAAATAACAATCTAGGGAGAAATATCCCTGAAATTTTAAGTCGTTTAATGAAAAACTTTCAACGTCTCATTTTGCCTATTCAACGAAAACTCCCCTCAAAATAATAAAATTCCGGCCGAAATTTACATCATAAATTAACCAATAAAATAGAATATGATGAAAACAAAATCGGAATTATAGAAATAATACAGACACCGGCTACATAGATTACAGAACCAGGGATTTCATAACTGGGCTAGTGAAATTCATAAGAAATTGCTTAGACTATATGATTTACACTTTACATAAAATCATCATTTAAAAAAAGAAAATATGAAAACTATATTTAAACAGCTGTTAGTTATATTGTTCGCTTTTTGTGCAAGTTCCACAGAAGTCGTTTTTGCACAAAAATTACCGGTTAAAAATATTGTGTTGGTTCATGGAGCTTTCGTAGATGGTTCCGGATGGGAAGGCATATACAAAGAACTTACAAAAAAAGGATATCATGTTTCCGTGACACAACAGACGTTATTATCTTATGAAGATGATGTAAAACAGGTAAACAGGATTATTGACCAGCAGGACGGCCCCTGTATTTTAGTAGGTCACAGCTATGGTGGGGCAATTATTACAATCGCCGGTAACAATCCGAAAGTTGCAGGACTTGTTTATCTGGCTGCACATGCTCCCGATGAAGGAGAATCTGAGGCAGACAACGGAAAAAAATATCCGTCTGCCTATAAATCTTTAATCAAAGGTGATGATGGATTTGATTACATCAACCCTAATAACTTTCCCTCAGATTTTGCAGGTGGTGTGGCAAAGGAGAAAGCCGATTTTATGGCTGTTTCTCAAACTCCGACGAAAGATTCGGTTTTTCATGCCATTATCCATAATCCTGCCTGGAAATCGAAACCCGTTTGGTATATGGTTGCAAAGGCAGATAGAATTATAAATCCAGATCTGGAACGTTTATACGCCAAAAGAGCGAAAAGTAAAAAAACAGTAGAAGTTCAGGGAGCTGGTCACTGCGTCTTTATGACGCATCCGAAAGAAGCGGCTGAACTGATCGTTGAAGCCAGTAAAGGAAGTCAATAAATTTAACTTTCTTCCTGTAAATAAACATCCAGAATTTCTGACAGACAAGGAATAGAACCCAGCCCAAATCACTCAGGGAAAAACGTGATCAACATTTTCACAGCATGTAATAAAAAATATGTTGTGGAAGCCATCGAACTTGATATCGAAGGTTATATAACACACCTTATCATACAGATCTGGTAATGGCTTTCAATTTTTCACTCTTCTCTTTTGCTGGTCTCTGCATTGATCATTCTTTATAGATCTCATTATACATACCAATTGCTGTTCTGTAATATTTGCAACTTTTGATTTAATATTTGCAACACACAAAGGTGCCGGCCCCAGTACCTTTGAATAACAAACAATATCTGAATTGAATCCTTTTAGAGATATCCGGAAATTAAAAAAAATGCATTAGAAATTTTTAGGTAAAAGGAGATTCAAATCGAAACCAGCTAAGTTAAAAAATTACAAAAAATGGGACGAATATTCATTACAGGATCTTCTGATGGCCTTGGCATGATGGCTGCAAAATTATTGATCCAACAAGGTCATCAGGTTGTCCTTCATGCTAGAAACCAGGATAGAGCCGAAGAAGCGCTTCAAGCGAATCCAAAAGCTGAGGCGGTGTTGACTGGTGATCTCGCCAGTATTTCAGAAACCATCGATCTCGCTAAGAAAGTAAATAAACTCGGAAGATTTGATGCTGTTATCCATAACGCGGCGGTTGGCTACCGGGAATCTAGGAAAATAATGACTGTAGATGGCTTACCGCACGTCTTTGCCATAAATAGTCTTTCTCCGTACATCCTTACCGCTCTTATTGAGAAACCCAAAAGGCTTATTTATATGAGCAGCGGCCTTCACCGCGACGGAGATAGCAGTCTTAACGACATTTTGTGGGAACAAAGAAACTGGAACGGTTTCCAGGCCTATGCAGATTCCAAATTACATAATGTTCTTCTTGCCTTCGCAATTGCCGAAAAATGGAAAGATGTCGCATCGAATGCATTGGAACCGGGCTGGGTGGCGACTAAAATGGGAGGAGCCGGAGCTCCGGACAGCCTTGCAGATGCCTCATTGACGCAGGTCTGGTTAGCTTCATCTATGGATCCTGAGGTGCTTAAGTCGGGAGGATATTATTATCACAAAAAACCACGGGCTGTGCATCCTGATGCCAGAAATACAGGGGTGCAGGAGAGGTTCATCGATAAATGCGCTGAAATATCAGGTATAACACTTCCCGAATAACATATGCTTTCCCTAGGGCTGCAATTCTTTAAAATTTGCAACTCATCCTTTAATATTCGCAACAATACAGGGCATTAGCGATTATACCTTTGACCTAAGAAATAAAAAATTTAACAACACAAAAAACCGAGCGGCCATTTAATCCTGAATTAAGGCAGGCAAGTAGGTTCATCAAACAAAAAATAAATAAAATGAAAAATTTAACAGAAAAAGTGGCAGTAGTAACCGGATCATCTAAAGGAATTGGAGCGGCCATTGCACTAAGATTGGCACAGGAAGGTGCTAAAGTTATTGTGAATTACAGCGGCAACCAGGCTGCGGCAGATGAGACTGTATCACGTATCACTTCTATTGGTGGACAGGCCATTGCTATCAAAGCCGATGTGAGCAGCAAAGAAGAAGTCATCCGTCTGTTCGATGAAAGCATTGAGCATTTTGGAAAAGTAGATATCTGGGTAAACAATGCTGGAGTAATGTTCAATGCGCCAATCAAGGATCTTTCAGAAGAACAGTTGGAAAAACAGCTGGATATTAACTTCAAAGGTGTTTTTTATTCACTGCAGCAGGCTGCAACCAAACTTTCTGATAATGGAAGTATTATCAACCTTTCCTCAACGGTGACCCGAACTATTTTTCCGACTTATGCCGTATATGCTGCTACTAAAGCTGCTGTAGAACAGATGAGCCGCATTTTTGCCAAAGAAATTGGTTCAAGAGGAATCAATGTCAACTGTGTATTGCCCGGCCCTACAGGAACCGATTTGTTCCTTAACGGAAAATCTGAAGAACAGATTAAACGGCTTGCTTCCACCAATGGATTTGGTCGTCTGGGAACTCCTGAAGACATAGCGGAAGTTGTAGCATTTCTTGCATCCGACCAGGCAAAATGGATATCTGGGCAAAGCATAGGCGCCAATGGAGGGATGGCCTAAATAAAATTTCTAAAATCAAAGACTAAAATATTATACAATGAACACCTTAGTAAATAAAGTAGCCTTGATTACAGGCTCAGGAAGAGGCTTGGGAAAAGCCATTGCAGAACGTTACGCCGCCTTAGGTGCAGATATCGTACTGAATTACTCAAAAGATAAATCTTCTACAGATCAGGTAGAAAGCAACATCAGGGCAATGGGCGCAAAAGTGATATCGATCCAGGCCGATGTCAGTAAAGTAGAAGATATTAAACAACTTTTTGCAGAAGCAAAAAAGGCATTCGGTAAAATTGATATCGTGGTGGCCAATGCAGGAATAGAAATGGTAGAAACGCCTGTAACAGCATTTACGGAAGAGCAGTTTGACCGCCTGTTTTCAATCAATACCAAAGGAGCGTATTTTACGATGCAGCAGGCTGCACTTAACGTGGAGGATAACGGCCGCATTATTTATATTGCATCCAGTACTACAGCTTTCCCGGTTCCAGGGATGGCGGTGTATGGCGGAAGTAAAACAACACCGCGATACCTGGTTGACGTATTGTCAAAAGAAATCGGATACCGCGGGGTAACAGTCAATTCCATTATCCCTTTCGCGGTTGATCATTCTGGTATTTTCGCAGAGGAAGGAAGTTATCCTGAACTGAGAAAATCACTGCTCGACAGCTGTCCGATGGGCAGATTAGCAGAAGTGGAGGATGTGGCCAATGCAGCGGAATTTTTTGCGGGGAGTCTTTCTTCATTTGTTAACGGCCAACACTTATTGGTCAATGGTGGAGCAAATCAGTAAAATATCACTTAAAGAAAAATGTATAGATTTTTATTACCGATCCTGTTCATAATCAATTTATCTGCGTGTGGGCAAATGGGTAATCATAACCACAAACCGACAACAATAATGGAATACGGGAAAATAAGCAATGAAAATGTCCGTGCTTCTATTGAGGCGTGGCAAAAGGATGACTCCAAAGAATGGCTTTCCTATTTCAGTAAGAATGCAACCCTTCTTGATGATGGCCATCCAAGAGATTTTATGAAATTCTCAACAGAAGCAATTGGTAAAGAACGTTTTACCTCCGTCGATAAAGTTGAAAACAGCAGTATGGATATTTACGGGAAATTCCATAGTGATACCTGGGGTGATTTCAAAACATACTTCAAATTCAGGATAGGTAAAGACGGAAAGTTCGACCAGCTGCAGATCGGACAGGCCAACTATTAATTGGAAACCATTTTTTGCAGCATATTTTTTTAATATTAAATAATTAAAAATGAAAACATTAGAAAACAAAAGGGTAATTGTTCTTGGCGGCAGTTCAGGGCTTGGACTGGCAACAGCTCAGGCAGCAGCGGCGGATGGTGCAGAAGTGATCATCGTATCAAGCAATCAGCAGCGTATTGATCAAGCACTGGCAACCCTGCCGGAAAACAGTAAAGGCTTTGCCGTGAGCCTGGACAGGGAAGAAAATATAAAATCATTTTTCAGCAGTATAGGCAACTTTGATCACCTGGTTTATACTGCCGGCGAAAATATTTCCATGAGCATGGTTGATGATACCGATATAGAAAAAGGAAAGGATTTTTTCACCATTCGGTTTTGGGGTGCGTTTGCCGCGATTAAATATGGTAAACAATATATCAACGAAGGCGGAAGTATTAACTTAATGAGTGGCAATTTTGGTCAACGCCCTGCTGCCGGGTATAGTTTAGGTGCTACGATTTGTGGTGCTATGGACGCCTTTACCAAAGCGATGGCGGTAGAACTGGCTCCAATACGGGTAAACAATATTGCCGCCGGAATTATTGATACCAATCTTTGGGGCAATATGAACGACAGCGACCGCGAAGCTTTTTTCAAACATCTGGAAAATACCCTGCTGTTAAAACGAGTGGGTAAACCAGAAGACATTGCACAGGCATTTGTTTATTTAATGAAACAAACCTATACCACGGGTCAGTCATTGATTATCGATGGGGGTGCTGTATTGGTTTAAAAAATGAGTTTTCATAATGCTAATCTTGAGGTTTTTCACAAACTTAAATAATCAGGGATAAGCAGAGAAGACAGTATTTTCGGTTTAACAGCGCAATGGGAATCTAAAGTGATTGGAGAAATATGATTATTGGACGGACAGATTTATTCTAAACTTATCCGTACAATTAATGGATCTAAACAGTGATATTGGACGGGCCGTAATAGGCTTTCATTTCTGTAATAAGTCCTTGTTTGTTAAACTGCATCACATCAATAGGATGATCTGCCCGCTGAAAAGTGAGTTTGGCTCCCAGGCACGTGCAAAAGGAAGAACACTACAATATGTAGAACTTCTGCCGGTAGCCAGTAAAGATCCGGTCGTTGACGGATTTGAAACAAATACAAATGCTAAAGAGGGCGTCAACGTCATTAATTTTCACACTAATAATGACGGGCTTTTCTGGAAAAAACCATAATCCTCATTTTGGATTATAAATCCCTTAATCTGGTTTATTCGTTGGCCGATATACAGTAGATATTTGCAGTATCAAAAAGTGTTAAACAAATTAAATATCAAAAAAATGAACAAAACAGTATTGATCACTGGAACATCATCCGGCTTTGGAGCCGCAACTGCAAATTATTTCGCTGCTAAAGGCTGGAACGTTATCGCGACTATGAGAGATACCAGCAAAGATGGAAATCTCGACAAGTCAGAAAATATCTTTGTTACTCCATTAGATGTTCAGGATAAGGATTCTATTGATAAAGCAATCGCTGAGGGAATAAACCACTTCGGAAATATTGATGTGGTTGTAAATAATGCGGGATATGGTCTTTTCGGAATTTTCGAAGGCGCATCCCGAGAAGCCGTTCAAACCCAATTTGACGTGAATGTATTTGGAGCTATGGATGTAACAAGAGCCGTTTTGCCTCATTTTCGTTCCAAAAAATCAGGTACGATTATCAATGTCAGCTCTGGTGCCGGTGCCATCGGTTTTCCTATGGCTTCGATTTATAGCTCATCCAAATTTGCTTTGGAGGGATGGACTGAAGGATTACGATATGAACTGGCATCGTTAGGTATTGCTGCAAAAATCGTTGAACCGGGGGGAGCACCACAGACCGGCTTTATGAGCCGTATGGGTGATGAAGGTTTAGGCCTACAATTGATCGAAGATTATCTTCCTTTTTTAGAGCAAATTGGCAAAGTTTATGGTGGAATGGCGGGAGCAGCAGATGCTGACGCGGTAGAAAAAGTGGTACAAGCCATTTACGAAGCAGCTACTGACGGAACTGACCGCTTGCGCTATTCTCCGACTAACGACATCAAGCCTATTCTGGATGCTCGAAGAAATACCTCTGAAGAAGAATACCAGGCGTTTACAAACAACATTTTCCTATCCAAATAAGCAGATCATGAAAACGATATTTATAACAGGGGCTTCCTCTGGTTTGGGAAAGGCAACAGCAAAATTACTGGCATCAAAAGGATGGAATGTAATTGCAACAATGAGGCATCCCGAAAAAGAAACTGAACTGAATCACATCAAAAACATCCATATTCTTCCTTTGGATGTAACAGATCTTTCATCCATTGAAAAGGTCGTTGCGGCGGCTGTTCAGATTGGGCCTGTAGATGTGGTGTTCAACAATGCAGGGTACGGTCTGACTGGTCCGTTAGAAGGGTATAAAGATGAACAAGTCACCCGACAGTTCAATACCAATGTTTTTGGGAGTTATCCGGGTAACAGAAGCTTTTCTTCCTCATTTAAAGGAAAAACGAAGTGGCTTAATTATCAACACAACTTCTATAGGCGGATTGGTCGCATTTCCTTTTTCTTCCATTTACCATGCTACGAAATGGGCTGTTGAAGGGTGGAGCGAAAGCCTATCTTTCGAGCTTGCTGCACATGATATCCAGGTAAAGACCATCTCACCCGGCGGAATTGCTACCGATTTTATGGGCAGGTCACTGGATCTTGGCAAGCATGAAGCTTATGCAGAACAGTTTGACAAGTTCCTGGCAAGCTTTGAAAACAGTGAAAGCCCGCTTCAATTTTCAACTCCTGAATCTATTGCCTCTGTCGTTTACGAAGCCATAACGGATGGTAAAGACCGGCTCCGTTACCTGGCGGGCAATGATGCCATATCGACGTATCAGCACAGGTTAAACATCGGGGCTGAAGAATTCAGAAAACAGATTGCAAAAGGATTGGCGGGTTAAAATCCATTGTAGTTAAAAATGGCTAATTTTAAACGGTCAAGTCATGTATAATAAAAATTCTTAAAATTAAATCATGATCGATAAATCAGTTAAAAAAAAGGAACTGCATTATTTTAAGTCAATTAGTGATTTATGCAGAGGGCTGGGAGTTGCCAGCCCTTTACATCCCCTTATCGTATCTGTCAATCACACTGATATTTCTACGGAATCGGAAGTAAAGTATCTTGTTCACGACTTTTATATGGTATCCTATAAAAGTAACTTGAAGGGCAAATTGAAATATGGACAGGGATACTATGACTTTGATGAAGGAGGATTAATATTTGTAGCTCCGGGACAGGCTCTTGCGGTCGCTGATAATGACAATTGTAGTGGACGCAGCCTTTTCATCCACCCGGTTTTTTTGCCGGGCATCCACTTGCCAGGTTAATAACAAAATTCGGATTTTTCGGTTACAATATAAATGAAGCCCTTCATCTTTCAGAAAAAGAAAGGAATAAAGTTCTTCATATTTTTGATGATATCAAGGAAGAAATCGAAACGGTAATAGATGATACCAGTCAGGAACTAATCATTTCATACCTTGAAGTTTTGCTTAATTACAGCAACCGCTATTATAAACGGCAGTTTATCACGAGAAAGGCAATAAACAGCCCTTTGATAGAGCGGTTTGAAATGCTGCTCAACAATTACTATGGAGATGAGGAATCAACACAGAAAGGTATTCCATCAGTTAGCTATTTTTCGGCCCATTTGAATGTATCATATGGTTATTTGGGTGATCTTCTAAGAAATATGACCGGGATGAATACGCAGCAGCACATCCATGCTAAACTGATCGAAGTTGCTAAACAAAAGCTGTCGACATCGGAACTTACTGCTGCCGAAATTGCCTATGAGCTGGGGTTTGAGTATCCGCAATCATTTAATAAACTTTTCAAAAATAAAACCGGGTTGACACCACTGCAGTTTAGGGAACAGCTTAATTAGGATCAACATCAACCGTAAAACACTCTACATAATGCAGGAAATAAATAGTCAATCAGATTTTATTTTCTGCTATTTTAAATAACTCTGTCCCAAAAAAGTAAAATAATATAATGAACATCATTAAAAACCTTAAGGTCATATTTCTGATCATCCTTGCAACTTCACATTCGTATTCGTACGCACAAGATATACAGCAAAAAATAAAGAATATTGTTGATTCCACTTACGCTGCCGATCCAAAAGCTGTAGGTTTTGCATTATATGTGGAAGCTCCGGATCAATATCTTTCCTTTAACTATGCGGTTGGATATTCAGATAGGGAAAAAAAGCAAAAGCTGACAGCAGATCAACCCATACTGATTGCCAGTACCACCAAGCCCTATGTGGCGGCATCCATATTGCGATTGGTTGAAAAAGGAAGATTGGATATCAACCAACCGCTAAAAAAATATCTTACTCCAAAATCTGATAAGGTATTATCAGCTGCCGGTTATAATACGAACAACATTACCTTAAAACATCTTTTATCCCATACATCAGGTATAAGAGACTATGTGGATGAAGGATATTTTAAATTTATCGGAGAACATCCGCAACATGCATGGACACGTGATGAGCAGATTGCAAGAGCAGCTGGACTAGGTAAACCACTGTCAAATCCTGGCGAAGGTTTTCACTATGCCGATATCAACTTTGTATTATTGACAGAAGTTATAGAGAGCGTGACACACCAGCCGTATTATAAAACGATGAGAAAACTGCTGGGCTACAAAAAACGAGGTCTGAAAGTGACCCGATTTGCAAAGTTTGAAAATGTATCTCAAAATACAGCTCCACAGGCGCATCAGTATTGGGATCAATTTGGATGGGATACATGCAATCTGGATCCATCGTGGGATTTGTATGGCGGCGGTGGAATTGTAACCAATGTAAAGGAAATGGCTGTTTTCTTTCAGAAACTTTTTAGTGGTAGGATTATTAAAAACAGAAATGTTCTCGCTCAGATGACAACTGATGTACCGCCAAATTTGGAAATCAACTATTGTCTTGGTATTCGTAAAATTAAGTATGCAGGCCTTTTAGGTTACAATCATGGAGGCGGATTAGGAACAGATGCCGTTTATATCCCTCAGTTAAACGCTTCCATAGCAGTTGTGGCCCTGGAAGCAGGTCATCGTCCTGTAGCAGTTGAAATCAGCAAGAAAATAGCAGGTTTACTTAACAGCAATTAATAAGGACCTTATATACTTTAGTGTACAAAATTTATTTTAAATAATTGAATTTTAAAGATTGGTTAAGCAAATACTTTTAATTAATCTATCTTGTCTATGCAACCAAATCTAAGGTACATAAGTATGTTATTACCAAAAAATAAATGGCGCCAACTGTCTTTAGTTGGCGCTATTTAGCTTGTGTACCCAGGACCGGGATCGAACCGGTACTCCTAAGAACTGGTGTTTGAGACCAGCGCGTCTACCAATTCCGCCACCTGGGCAAGTGTGTTACCTTGTTTTGAATCGGTGTGCAAATATAGAAACTTTTCTTAATACTCCAAAGTTTTTTAAATAAAATTTTTCAGAAATTAATCTCCAAACCATCGTAGGCAAGGTGCATTCCGGGCGGAAGTTGCTTGTCTTCAATATCATGCAAGCCCAAATGATGACTGATGTGAGTTAAAAATAATTTTTTAGGTTTCAGCTCTTCAAATAGTTTTATAACGTCCGGAAGAATAAAGTGGGCAGGATGAGGATCAAACTTTCTGATACAGTTTAAAATTAAGACATCAAGATTCTTTAATTTTTCTTTTTCAGTATCTGAAATAAAACCTGCATCAGTGATGTAGGCAAGGTTTTTAAATTTATATCCGAAAACGGTAATTTTAAAGTGGATCACTTCAACCGGAGTAATTTCTATATCTAAAACATGGAAAGGTTTGTTTTCAATATCATGAAGGTCAAACGCAGGAGCTCCGGGATATCTAACATCTGCAAAAGCGTAAGGAAATCGGTTTTTAACTTCATTTCCTACTCTTTGATAACAATAAAGGGGAATATTTTTTCCGCTTTTAAAAATCAGCGGACGCATATCATCAAGCCCGATTACATGGTCGTTATGTTCGTGGGTAAGTAAGGTGATGTCAACGTGTGTCTCGTGGTTTGAAAGCATTTGCTGTCTGAAATCGGGACCGCAATCGATAAGTATTTTTTTGTTTTCGTCTGTAGTTACCATTACAGAAGAACGGAGTCGACTGTCTTTGGGGTTTTCTGAAGTACACACTTCGCAAGTGCAGCCAATAACGGGTACGCCTTGGGAAGTTCCCGTTCCTAAAAATTTCAACTTCATTTTCTTTTGAGGTTGGTTTAATTTTGGTAAATTTACGAAAAATTTAATGTCCTAATGTATCAGAAATTAACTCCTAAACAAAAAGCATTAACAATTAATCTAGATCCTACTATTTATGGTACTTTCGCGGAAATTGGAGCAGGGCAGGAGACTGTTCGACACTTTTTTAGAGCAGGAGGAGCTTCGGGTACAATCGCTAAGGCAATGTCTGCTTATGACAAAGATTTTAGTGATGCAATCTATGGAAAAGAGGTAAAAAACAGATATGTTACCCAAAACAGGCTTCGAAAAATGTTACGCTATGAAGTGGCATTGATTGAAGAAAGGATTTCCAGAGAAAACAACCCCAACAGAAAGTTCTTTTCTTACGCCAATACGGTAACTACAATTAATTTTGATAAAACTGTTAAAGGTCACGGTTGGGTAGGAATCCGTTTTCAGGTAAAAGAAAATGAAGATTATAACGAAATCGTAATTCACGTAAAGTTTAAAGAAAATGATGCCACTTTACAGCAGGAAACTTTAGGAAATCTTGGAGTAAACCTTATTTTCGGAGCTTTCAATTATTATGACAATCCAAGGACTTTGGTAGAATCTCTGTATGATGATGTAGCCAAAGACAACCTTGAAATTGATATGATCGATTTTAACGGGCCGGCTTTTGCTTATGTTGACAACAGATTGATGTCTCTGCAGCTAGTGAAAAACGGAATGACAGATGCCGTGATCTTCAATTCACAGGGGAATAACATGCTTCCTGCAGACATTTTATACAAGAAGAATATTTTTGCAGTAAGAGGAAGTTTCAGGCCTGTAACCAAGGTGAATATTGATATGCTTCAGAATGGATTGAGCATGTTCATGAAAGATGCTGCATGTACTCATGATGAAACGGAAGTCTTAATAGAAATTACTATTTCAAACCTTCGTGCAGACGGAGATATAGATGAAAGAGATTTCTTGGACAGAGTAGATGTTCTTGGGAAACTTGGATATACTGTAATTGTCTCAAACTTCTCGGAATATTATCGTCTGATTGATTATTTTGCTTCTTACAC
Source organism: Chryseobacterium geocarposphaerae (assembly GCF_002797535.1). Taxonomy (NCBI): domain Bacteria; kingdom Pseudomonadati; phylum Bacteroidota; class Flavobacteriia; order Flavobacteriales; family Weeksellaceae; genus Chryseobacterium; species Chryseobacterium geocarposphaerae. The sequence continues at coordinate 53,359 of NZ_PGFD01000003.1, read as the reverse complement.
CAATGGGAATATCGGAGTTGCAATGGGAGTGAATAACCTATTGATGGTATTTGATGAGAAGTATTATAAAGATTTGTCAGGAGGTATTCTTGAAGCCTTCGGAAAATTCTTCAGAAACGGAATGAGAGTGTATCTGTATCCTTATAAAGATCCGGAGACGCACGAGCTTTTGGACTCTGAAACCCTTAAAGTAGGAGAGAATCTGAAAGAATTGTATAAATATTTCAAACTCAATGAACGTATTGTAGATATTACCAACTACAACCCTGAGTTTTTGGAGATTTATTCAAGAGATATTTTGAAAAAAATTGGATGTAATATCAAAGGCTGGGAAACCCAGGTTCCGGAAGGTGTTGCAGAAATGATTAAAGAACGAGGAATGTTTGGATTTAAAGAAGATTTTTCTTTAAAACAATTCTCTTAAAAATAATATAATAATGTCAGAATTAAAGAAAAGACTTTCCTCTATTCTGGAAAGTCCTAAACATAATACGGAGGAGAAGCTTGAAAAAGTTTGCCACCTTTTGGATCAGGAAATTTCTTATTTCAACTGGACGGGTTTTTATTTTAAAAATGGGGATAAAGACGAGCTGAAATTAGGTCCTTATGTTGGAGCACCTACAGATCATACCATTATTCCTTACGGAAAAGGGATTTGTGGGCAAGTTGCTGTTTCCAATGAAACTTTTGTTGTTCCGGACGTGAATGAAGAAAGCAACTATTTAAGCTGCTCAATTGATACTAAAGCTGAAATTGTAGTTCCTATATTCAAAGACGGTAAGAACATTGGTCAAATCGATATTGATTCGCATACCATTGATCCGTTTACAGCTGAAGACAGAGAATTGTTGGAATGGCTTTGCAATGAAGTTTCAAAGATTCTGTAATTACTAATTGTAAAGTTAAAATATAGACTCCGGCTCGAAGAGCCGGAGGTTTTTGTTTTCATATGATGAATTGATGTAAAAGAGTTTTGATCATTAAGAATTTTGAAATGCATCAATTTCCTGAAGCAATTCTTTAAAATAGTTTTCGCATTTTGCAATATGGGTTCCGTACCACGAAAAAGCTTCCCCATCTACAATCATAATCTTTTTGTCAGGGTAAAGTTCTCTAAACTCTTCAATATGTTTTTCTTTAAAAGGAAAGGGTTCGGAAGAAAGCATAATAATTTCAGCTTCTGCTAAATCTTTGGTCTGAATTTCCGGGTAACGGATTCTGTCCTTAAAAATATTTTCAAATCCGATTTCAGTCAGAATTTTATGGATGAAGGTATCTGAACCTATCGTCATATAAGGATTTTTCCAGATAAGATAAGCGACTTTTATATTGGAATTAGTTTTCGCCTGATCTAAAACCTCATAAATTTTAAGATTAAAAAGTTGCGCTTTATCTTCTTTATGAAAAGTCTTACCCAGGTTTTTAAGCAAATAATAATTGTCTTCAATAGTTTCTATATTGGTAACAATAACTTTAAAATCATCCATCAAAGCTTCTACCTGCTCTTTTACATTCTCTTCTTTGTTGGCAAGAATTAAATCGGGCTGCAGAGCTTTGATTTTATCCATATTAATGTTTTTTGTCCCGCCGATAACAGCTACATTTTTTACTTTTTCTCCAGGATGAATACAGAATTTTGTTCTTCCTACAACTTCGTTTTCAGTTAAACCCAAATCAAATAACGCCTCAGTAATAGAGGGAACAAGAGAAACAACTTTCATACTACTATTTTAGATTTGTCTAAAATTACAAAAGTTTACCGGTTAAGAAAAGTCCAGCCACAGAAAAATAAATGATAAGTCCTGTTACATCTACCAGTGTTGCTACAAACGGAGCAGAAGAGGTTGCAGGATCCAGTTTTAATTTTTTTAGAATAAAGGGAACCATAGATCCTGAAAGAGTACCCCAAAGTACGATCATAATTAAAGAAACTCCGACACTGAGTCCTACAAAAGGCCAGTACGTTCCATAATTGAAGAATCCTGCTTCATGCCAGATCATGATCCGTAAGAAGCCGATGGCTCCCAAGATACTTCCCAGGAATAAACCGGTGAAGATTTCTTTTTTCATGACATACCACCAATCCTTTAAGCCAATTTCCTGAAGAGCCATCGCTCTGATGATCAGTGTTGCAGCCTGAGAACCGGAATTTCCTCCACTCGAAATAATTAACGGGACAAATAAAGCCAGAACAACAGCTTTCTGAATTTCATCTTCAAAATAACCCATAGCTGAAGCGGTCAGCATTTCAGAAAAGAATAAAATGATCAGCCACATTCCTCTCTTTTTTACCATTTCGATCAAAGAGGTTTGGGTATAAGGAACATCCAGGGCTTCAAGTCCCCCGAACTTCTGAATATCTTCGGTGTTTTGCTGCTCAATTTGATCAAGGATGTCGTCAATAGTAACAATTCCTACCAGAACTCCGGCTTCTGTAATGATCGGAAGTGCTGCCCGGTCATACTTTTCAAAATACGGCACAGCATCTTCTTTTGAAGTAGTAGTGGTGATCGCAACAAAGTGATTGTCGGTAATCTCAGATATTAAAGTATCTTCTTCCGCCAATAATAAACTTCCTAATGCAATATCATCAATCAGGCGGTTTCTTTCATCTACTACATATAAATGGTTCATGGTTTCCACCTTTTTGCCCACTTTTTTTATTTGCTGCAGGCATTTTTTTACGGTCCATTCCTTGCGGATCTGGATGTAATAAGGAGTCATCAAACGGGCAATAGAATCAGAATTATAGCCCAAAAGTTTCAGGGCAATTCTTCTTTCCTGCGGATTAAGGTGGTTGATGGAATATTTGATCAGTTCATCCGGAAAGTCCTCAAATAAGGCAGTCCTGTCATCCGGCGTCATAGCATTCAGGATCTCGGAAACTTCATCACTTCCGATACTTCTGATGGTCTCTTCCTGGAAGTCAGGATCAAGATGCGAAAAAACGTCAGCTTTGTATTCTTTCGGAACCTTTAAAAATGCTAAAAGCCTCTCATCAGCGGGAAGTCCACTAAGAGTTTCGGCAATATCGGCAGGGTTAAAGATAAGTTCGTCTCTGGAATTCAAAACGTGAAATTTTTGGATATGCAAAAATAATTTAAATTTTCAAGAAACGGGAATAATGTATTAAATTTAAGGAATATTTAAAGCCTAGAATCCGGCTTCTGCTGTAGGTCTGATCTTCTTTAATTTCTTTAGAATACCTTTTATAGCACCGTTGGTCCCGATCTTTATAGAGTTTTCGGTAGATCCTAATAGTCGCATATTTTTACGGTAGGTGTCGTAATCTGTTTCCGTAAGAAGGTTTCCTGCTGCATCAAAAAGCTTCATACTGATGACAACCTGATTGGAAAATACATATTTTCCTAAGCCTACTTTAAAATACTTTACTTTAGGAACGATAGCAAAATCAGTTGCATTGTTGCTGCAATAATCTATGATGGTCTGTTTGTCGATGCTGTCATAAGGAATCTGCACTTCGGCTCTCAGCATTTTGTTTTTCTTCATATTGCTGGTGTTATCAGAAACGGCGCTGAAAAATGCATTATTGGTAGGTTCTTTTATTTCCTCAATATCAGGTTCTACTTCAGGATTGAAGTAAAGGACTTTCTTTATCTTGTCGTCGGTGTTTTTTTGTGCTTTTATTGAAGCAGTTCCGATCAGTAAAAAAGAAGTAATAGCTAAAAAAAATAAAAGTCTTCCCATTTGTAATTTCGATTGCAAAATTACTGTCTTTTAGTGGGATGACATAATTTTTTTAAGAAATTTTTAACATTTTTTTCTATCAATTTCCATACATGAAATCAATAATGTTTGTAGAATCAAAATAAAGTCGTAATTTTGCACCCGTTACATAATAATCATTAAACAATATTGGAATGTACTTAACAACAGAAAAAAAGCAGGAAATTTTCGCAAAACACGGAAAATCTGCACAAGACACAGGAAGTGCTGAAGGACAAATTGCACTTTTCACTTTCAGAATCAATCACTTATCTCAGCACCTAAAGGCTAACCGTCACGATTTCAATACAGAGAGATCTCTAGTGAAATTGGTAGGTAAGAGAAAGAGTTTACTAGATTACCTTAAAAACAAAGATATCGCAAGATATAGAGCAATTATTGCTGAACTAGGTTTAAGAAAATAATCTATAAAGATTTTCACAAGAGCAACTTCGACAGGAGTTGCTTTTTTTATGGATTTTTGTGAAATATATAACGAATAACTGATTTTAAATGTTTTTTCTCGTTTTTCTTACATGAATATTTAAATTTGTTTCTTTTTTTAATTAAGATTGATTTTGAAGAGTTTTTATATTTATTTTTTGGTTTTATTTTCCGTTTTCTGCAAGGCACAAGAAGCGGATTCTTTAAAACCAAAACTTTGGACCGCCAGTGCAAATACCGAATATGGAATGGTTTTACCGACCAATATTCATTTAAAGAGCTATCCGCACAAAGCTTTTGCAGCATATTCTTTTGAATTTCTAAAGCAGACCAACGGAAATAGAGATTGGGAATCCTTATATAATTATCCACAAATTGGAGTTGGTGTTATTGCTGTTGATTATCTTACTAATAAACAATTGGGAAGCCCTTATTCTATCTATGGAATATATAATGCGAAAATAAAGCAGTGGGATAAACTTAAATGGTACCATAGCATTAATTTTGGAATCTCTTTCAATTCGACTCCTTATAATTCCGATCTGGGATATCTTAACAGTTCTATCGGTTCAAAAACAAATATGTTCATCAGCTTGGGGACTGGATTGTATTATGAAATAGGTAAACATTTTGATTTAGGACTGAATCTTAGATTCAATCATCTTTCCAATGGTTCTTTAAAAACACCGAACAGAGGGCTGAACAGTGTTGCTCCGCAACTGAGCTTAGTATACTATCCTGAACGAGCAACTCCTCAAAAATCAGATACTGTTAGAATAGTTCATGATAAATATAATACGGTGGAATTTTCTGTATTCGCAGCCCGAAAAAGTGCTTTTTATAAAGGAACAGACCGTGATCCCAGTAATTATTATCAGGGATATATTTACAATATTTATGGAGCGGAAGCCTTCTATTTCCGTCAGTATTCTGAAAAATCAGCATACGGACTGGGAGTGGGGATTACCCAGGATGATGAATATAATCATACCATGTATCTTGAAAATGGTTTTGTATATGATAAAAAACGGTTTTCTAAAAATCAGGTTTTGGCAAGTATTATTCCCAGTTATCGTTTGATTATGGGAAAATTATATGTGAATATCGGAGCCGGATATTATCTTTTCAAGAAAACATGGAAATATGATAAAACACCTTTCTTTCAAAGGATAGGTCTGCAATATCAGATTACAGACCGCTTGTTTGCCTCCTTCGGAATTAATGCTTACGATTTTCATGTCGCCAATTATCTTGAGTGGAAATTGGGATACACTTTTTCAAAAAAAGCCCGAAAATAAATTGTAATGTATTAAATGGTGAATAATAAGATGTTTTTTTGACAAATTAAAGGCTTGGCGGAAATGCAATTTCACTTAAAAAACAGGTTTTATCCAAATAATACATTAAATTTGCAAACGAAAATTTAAAGAGTTTAAATAATAATCGTACTCAATACGGAGTACAAAGAAGACAAATTTATGAGTATACCTCAAGCGTTTACAGAAACGGTGACTCTTGCTGATGGCAGGGAGATCATTATTGAAACAGGGAAATTGGCTAAGCAGGCTGATGGATCTGTAGTTGTAAAGTGTGGCGGAACAATGCTTTTAGCAACAGTTGTAGCCAACAAAGAAGCAAATCCGGGTGTGGATTTTTTACCATTAACGGTAGATTACAGAGAGAAATTTTATGCAGGAGGAAGAATCCCGGGGAACTTTTTCCGTAGAGAAGCTAAGCCTTCTGATGATGAAGTTTTAACAATGAGATTGGTGGACAGAGTATTGCGTCCGTTATTTCCTGAAGATTTCCATGCGGAAGTACAGGTAATGATCTCATTGATTTCTTATGATAAAGCTGTAATGCCTGAAGCTTTGGCAGGTCTTGCCGCTTCTGCCGCTATTGCAATCACAGATATTCCTTTCGACGGACCGATGTCTGAAGCGAGAGTAGTAAGAATAGACGGACAGTTATCCGTAAACCCTAGTTACGAAAACTTATTGAAAGCTGATATCGACATTATGGTAGGAGCTACAAAAGACTCGATCGTAATGGTAGAAGGGGAAATGAAAGAAATCACGGAGCAGGAAATGATTGAAGCGATCAACTTTGCCCACGTTGAAATTAAAAAACAAATCGAAGCTCAGGAAAGATTAGCAGCAAAAGTAGGTAAATCTTTCCCGAAAAGAGAATATTCTCACGAAGTTCATGATGAAGATATTCGTGAAAAAGTATGGAAAGAATGCTATGACAAAGTATATGAAGTAGCAAAAACTCCATCAAGCAAAGAAGAAAGAGCAGAGAAATTCAAAGCAGTACGTGAAGAATTCCTTGCTCAATATGTAGATAATGCAGAAGAACTGGAAAGAGTAACTCCTTTCGTAAAAGTATATTATCATGATGTGGAGAAAGAGGCAATGCGTCAGATGATCCTTGAAGACAATATCCGTCTTGATGGACGTGATCCTCAGACGATCCGTCCGATCTGGTCTGAAATTGATTACCTTCCCGGAGCGCACGGTTCTGCAGTATTTACAAGAGGAGAAACTCAGTCTTTGACAGCAGTAACTCTTGGATCTGTAAAAGATGCCAATATGATCGACAGCGTTATCACACAGCATGACGAAAGATTCTTCTTACATTACAACTTCCCTCCGTTCTCTACAGGTGAAGCAAGACCTTTAAGAGGTACTTCAAGAAGAGAAGTAGGACACGGAAACTTGGCTCAGAGAGCATTAACTGCAGTGATTCCTGCAGAAAATCCATATACAATCAGAATCGTTTCTGATATTCTTGAATCTAACGGTTCTTCTTCTATGGCGACAGTTTGTGCAGGAACATTAGCATTAATGGATGCGGGGGTTCAAATTACAAAACCTGTTTCAGGAATTGCAATGGGGCTTATCACTGATAAAAAGTCTGGTAAATTTACAGTGCTTTCCGATATCTTAGGAGATGAAGATCACCTTGGAGATATGGACTTTAAAGTAACAGGTACTGCAGACGGTATCACGGCTTGCCAGATGGATATTAAAATCCAGGGGCTTTCTATGGACATTATGGAAAAAGCATTGATGCAGGCTAAAGACGGAAGATTACATATTTTAAATAAAATCACGGAAACTATTTCTCAGCCAAGACCAGACGTGAAGCCTCACGCTCCGAAAATGGTAGTAATGGAGATTCCGAAAGACTTCATTGGTGCTGTAATCGGGCCTGGTGGAAAAATTATTCAGCAGCTACAGAAAGATACAGATACTGTTATTGCAATTGAGGAAATCGGAGAAATCGGGCGTATCGAAATTGCAGGAACAGACAGAGAGAAAATCAATGCTGCTATTGCTAAGATCAATGAGATTACTTTCGTACCGGTTGTAGGTGAAGTTTACAAAGGTAAAGTAGTGAAAGTAATGGATTTCGGAGCATTTGTAGCGATTGCTAAAGGAACGGAAGGACTTCTTCACATTTCTGAAATTGAGTGGGCTCGTCTTGACAAGGTTCCGTATGCAGAAGGTGATGAGGTAGAAGTGAAGTTCATGGGTTACGACGATCGTAAGAAAATGAAGCTTTCGAGAAAAGTTTTGTTGCCAAGACCTCCAAAACCGGAAGGAAAACCTAGACAGGATAGACCAGAAGGGAAACCAAGACCGGAAGGACAACATCAAGCTAAACCGCAAGGTGAAAAACCTGCAGATCAGGCTTAATAAAAATAGAAACCATCGATTTTTCGGTGGTTTTTTGTTTGTATATACTTGATTTAATGTTCAAAGGAGCAATTAAGTGAATTGAAACTCAATTATTTAAATCAGATTCAAGTTGTTTTATGTCTTTATTTTCTGTATATTTGTATATTATCTTAAAGACAGGTTCTCTGCTTTCAGGTGTTGTGATTATTTGAAATGTCATTTTTCTTTTTTCATCTATTAATTGTTCTCAGAACAATCTGTTCAAATAAAGACAGCCGGAAAACATATTACATCTCTTTTGGAAGAGGTTAATATTGTATAGTTTGAATATTATACGATGTTTAAACTTAAAACAGTACTCAGTAACAATTAAATTTAAAAAGATATATGGCGGATTCTTTCTCTAAAAAAGAAAATTTCAAAAAGAAACAGCAAAAACAAAAAGAAAAAGCTCTACGTCGTGAAGAGCGTAAGGAAAACAATGATAAAGGTAAAAGCCTTGACGAAATGTTTATGTATGTAGATGCAAACGGACAACTGACATCTACACCTCCGGATCAGGATGCAAAACAAGAAATTGATCTTGATAACATCCAGCTGGGAGCGGCTCCAATCGAAGCTGAAGAAGCTTTAAAAACTGGTATCGTGACCTTTTTAAGTGAAAAAGGATACGGTTTCATTACGGAAGATAAAACAAAAGAAAACATCTTCTTCCATAATAATAATTGTATAGATCCGATTAAAAAAGGAAATAAAGTTTCTTTTGAAAAAGAAAAATCTCCAAAAGGATTTTCTGCAACGGAGATCAGACTGGTAAAATAATTAATCCCAACCTCAGATTAATTTCTCAGATATAGTAGAATCCCCCATTTTTTGAGGGATTTTGTCTGTTTAATAATGAGAGAATTTTATTTATCTTTAAACAAAAACTTATGAAAAAACTATTGCTTCTTTTCCTTATTGGTTTTGCCTCTGTTTCCTTCGCTCAAACGGTAAATGATGTTCCCATAAGAGATATTGATGTTTATTATGTACAGATTATCGGCACCGGAAGATCCTTAAGTACAAAGGTAAATGTGGAAATTGATTTCGGGCAGGAAACCAAATCGATTTCCTTCAAAAACGGAACAAGCATCAAAGACGAAAGAGGGCGGAATATGAAGTTCAATTCTATGATGGATGCGCTTAATTTTATGTCTGCAAACGGGTATTCCTTTCAGTTTGCCTATACGATGAATGATGATAAAGATAAAGCGATTTATTACATTTTAAAGAAGAATAAATAAAACAAAACCTCCAGATTCTGGAGGTTTTTTATATCATTCATTACGAGGAACGAAATAATCTTAATTATCCATTTCCGACTCTCTGCTTCAGATCATCTGCACCACCTGTCTTTCTTGGCTGGCCGGATTTCCCTGATCCAAAATTATACGTATATGAAAGTGTTGCCACTCTAGTATCACGTCTCACAATAAAGTTTTCTACATAGCTGGTATAAACATTTCTTGCTTCCGGGTTGCTGGTCAGGAAAATATCATTGAAAGAAAATTTCAGGGTACTGTTGTTTTTAAATTTCTTTTGAGCACCGATATTTACAGACCACATCGGTTTAAGGAACATATAAGCATAGACTTCTTTTGCTTTATAATTTCCGGTTAGCTCTGCGGTAAATCCGTTTCCTAGTTTAAATGAATTGATGCTGTTGAGATCAAAAGTAAAATTCCCTTGATTTTTAATATAGGTATCAGCAATATTTCCCGTATAGCTTCCGTAGTAGAAGTTTGCATTATTGTTCATGTCCCACCACTTTGCCACTTTTACAGGAGCAATCAGATTCAGTCCGTAATAAGAAGCCGAACTCAGGTTTTCATTGGCCTGAACTACCACCGTTTTTCCGTTTTCTATCGTTGGTTTCAGTACGTCGGTAATATTATTTTTGGTTTTGCTGTAGCTTAATGTTGCAAAATACTTATTGCTGAAACTATAGGTAAATTCATAATTCATTGTTGTTTGCGGATTCAGATCAGGATTTCCTGCCTGGTAAGTGGTAAGATCCAGATAGAATTTAAATGGATTCAACTGTTTATAAGTTGGTCTTGTAATTCTCCTGCTGAAATTAAGCTCAACTGTATTTTTATCATTCAAATCATAAGAAAAAACAGCACTTGGAAATAATTGGGTATAGTTCTTTTTATTGATCTGATTCGTCGTAATCTGGTTTCCTGTAATATTGGTATTTTCTACTCTCAACCCAAAATTTACTTTAAATTTTTCCCAGTTTTTAATCACATTTCCATACGCCGCATTGATGTTTTCTTCATAAATAAAATGATTGGTTTTTGAATCATCAAGAACCAGGTTTCCTGAACTTGCATTAAAGAACTGGAGATCATTATCCGCTTTTACAAAACTTGTTTTGATTCCGGTTTCGAGTTTCCAGTTCTTTTTAAACACCTTTGTGAGATCGGATTTAAGGGAATAAATATTAAGATTTCCACCTAAATCTCCTTTCAGGTTATACGGATTGGGATTAAGCGGAGTTGACGGAAACAGATTTCCGTTAGCATCATAATTATTGGTAATAAAATTCTGTAAAGAAGTGTTGGAATAGTTGATGTAATCCAAGTCCGTCGTAAGCTCAGAACCCAGAGAATCAATCGTAAGTTTATGATTAAGATTAAAAGATACATTTTTCCAGTGATCCCGGTTGTTACTTTTGGTATTGGATGTTCCTGAAGGTTGATGATTGCTATCTAAAATTAAAGTTTCATTATTGCTCGTCGGATCAAACCTGTTGCTGACAAATCCTACTGAAAAGCCGAGAACATTTTTATCATTCATATAATAATCCATTCCGGTTTTGGCAATATGATTTCTAAAGTTCATTTTCAGAAAATTATCCTGAATATAACCTTGCGTGAAATTTCCGTTATCGTAAAAACTTCTGTCGAGAAGCAATTTGTTGTAAAACTCCCGGTACGCAAAGCTATAGTTCGCAAAAAGGTTTACTTTTTTATTTCTGTGATTAATATTGAAACTGTTGTTGTTTTTAATATATTTTCCCGTTCCCCAAGCTGTTGAAATGCTTCCGTTCGTTCCTTTTCTCTGATCTTTTTTAAGCTTAATATTAATGATTGAAGTTCCCGCTGCATCGTATTTTGATGACGGATTGGTAATAAACTCCACTTTTTCAACACTTGAAGACGGAATTCCGCGAAGATAATTGGCAAGATCTGTTCCTGTCATTGGCGTATTTTTTCCGTCGATCTGTACCAAAAGATTTCCTTTTCCGCGAAGACTGATATTATCGTTGTTATCGACCTTTACACCCGGAGCTTTTTCCAGGACTTCAAATGCTGAATTTCCGGTAGCGGCGATACTGTTTTCAACATTGAGGATCATTTTGCCGTCCTGTCTTTCAATATAGGGTTTAGCTTTAGTGATCGTTATTCCTTCAATCAGTTTTTCCTTCAATTGAATGGAAGGGAGGGTAGTATTTCCTGTTATGGTAATCTTTTCAGATTGATAAGCCTCAGTTCCGTTTTTATTGATTTTTAAAGTATAACTTCCGGAAGCAAGATCATTGAAACTGAAATTTCCTTTTGTGTCTGCAATTTCTGTTTTTACTAATTTATTTTCAGTATTAAATAGGTTGATTTCCATCTGATTCGCCTTATCCGAATCTATTTTTCCTGACAAAGAAAAATTCTGTGTTGTTTGTGCTTTTAACGAACTGAATACGGTAATAAGCCAAACAAAAATGAAGATAAATATTCTGACCATTATGTTTTATTTTTTAAGGTTAAGACAGTTTTTAGATATTTTGAGTAATGTATTGTTCATGATTTCCAGTTCTTCTTGGGAAACACCTCCCAAAGCGACCTGTCGGTTTTTTTCTACAAGGTTTTGTACTTTTTGTATGATTTCCTTTCCGGATTCTGTAACTTCAAGGTTGGTTTTTCTGCGGTCGTCGGGATTAGGATTTCTAATGATGTATTTTGATTTCACCAGCAATTCAATGATTCTTGTGATGGAAGCATTGTCTTTAAAGACAAGATCACCAATTTCATTTTGAGTAATTCCCGGATTTTCCAATATCGCTTTAATAATCAGCCACTGATCGATCGTTATGCTGAATCCATTTGCTTTTAATTGTCTTTGAGCATAATTTCTATAGGATCTGATCGCTTTATCGATGTTGTAAAATATGATTGAATCTAATTTTTCCATGTAAATATTTTAATTAAATAATAATGATTAATCAATTATTGATATATCAACTAATTTGTTGCATGAAATTTTATTTTGTTACAACGAGGAAATAAATTTTTAAATTAATTAAAAAACCACCGTATATACGGTGGTCTTAAATTATATAGTGGTAAATAATCCATTGATTTTCTTTTTGATCTGCTCATTAGGAGCAACTTTATAAAACTCTTTGAGAAGATCAAGAGTAGTCGGTTTTTTAGGATACCTATTATTTTGAAGAAAATTTTTCAGGGCTGTATTAACTTTTTCTTCCCCAATCATTTCACTGAGCTGTACCATAGCAATGGCGCCTTTGGAATAAGAAATATGCGTATTATTTCCGGTTACTTTATAGATCGGTTCGTTTTCAGATAATCCTTTTTCATTATCATAGATTTGCTGATGAACCTGTATTCGTTCCATCATTTTTTCTTTGCCGTGCATTTTTTTGTAAAACATCATTTCCGTGTACATGGCAAGCGTTTCCGTGAGCATAGGAGAACCTTCCCGGTCATCAGGATCGATCTGGCTGTTTCCCCACCAAAGATGAGAAAGTTCGTGTCCTGCAAGTTCGTTAATGACATCCTGTTGCTTATCTGCATGAATATTCGCATGGAAAACCATATCTTCAGGCATAAAAATAGCAGAAGGATAAGCTGTAGCCGCAAAACCTCTGGTAAATGAGGAAATTTCAGCAAAATTGATGGTTTTGAAAGGATACTTTCCAAAATTTTTATTACAATAATCCAGGGTGATTTTGGCATTGTTGATGAAGTGGTCTACATTTTCCTTATGCTTTTGATGATAGAATACATTAATTGCGATGCCTTTATAATTGATTATTTTCTGCTTATATTTTGCCGAAGAAAGAGCAAAACGGAAAGGAATGTTCTTTGATTGATAATGAAAGAAGCGTCTTTCTCCTCTTATTGACTGAGCCATAAGATCTCCTGTTCCAATGGCTGTTTGATCTTTTTCGGTAGAAATGATCATATTTAAAGTGATGAAATCTTTATTAAAAACTTCCGGCGCTTCTAATTTTTTTACAGCCCGTGCTTTTCCAAGCCTAAATTCATCCCTTTTTTTCTGATCTTCAATTTCATCATCTTTTTGGTAGCCAATCGTGGGATAATATCTGCTGATCCTCATGAAAGAACCGTTTTCAACAATCGCATTAAAAGATTCATGACCGTTTACGGCAAACCATTGATAGGATATTCTGAAATCAAGATGAGCGGTCTCATGAGGCTGTAATGGCTGTTTTAAATGAATTTCAGTGATGGTTTGATCAATTTCCTTTGTTTCAAATGCAGTTTGAAGGACTGCGGATTGTATCTTCAAATCCGGATGAAAATTAATGAGAATCTTATCAATAGCTTTATCAGTTTGATTGGTCAAAGTATATTTTCCTTTAATTTCATAAGATCTTTGAGATGGATACAGGTCAATTTGCGTATTAACATCGGTAATGACAGGTTGTGGCAGATTTTCGTACCGTCGGAATTGCTTTTCATAATGAATTGCATTTAAAAGAAGCTTTTCATCATTTTTAGGTGAATATCCTTGCATCAAATGATTTCCTGCCCAACAACCGATGATCAATAGTAAAACAGTGAAGAAAGCTTTTTTTAGGTTCCATTTCTTAGTTTTAAACGATTCATTCATCATCCATAAAAGAAAAATGATTCCTGATCCGAATAAAAGTCTTTCCGCAAAAGCAATGGAATAAATTCCATACCCGTTAAAATCACTGTAAGTTCCTTTGAAATCTGAAAATATCCTCAGTAACGGATAAGAGATGATCTTTTTAGTAATGGGAGTCGCCATGATCATCAGTAATACAACGGAAATGCCTAAAGCAACGAACCTGTTTTTGATTTGATCGTTAATGAGTAGAAAAAACCCTGAAAAAAGAATAAGCGGAAAAGTATTAAAAAGGACTGTTCCTGAATATGCGCTCCAGTCAATATGGAAATAGCCGTAACTTAACTGAAAAACTAATCCTTCCAAAATCAATATTCCGGTAAAAAAGAATAATAAGACACTGATGGATAAGAAATGACCGGTTAATTTTTTTTTGTGAAAATAAGTGCTTTTTTCAATCAGGGAAAATCCCGAAGCATGGCTTCGCCAATACAGATCATTGATGAAATAGGCAACAATAAGCAAGCCTAGTAAATGAAAATTTTCGGAAATCGTAGTTGCCATCAAGCCGGAACTTGCATATTTCTGCGGAAGCCGGATTCCTTTTTCAATTTCAGCATACATTTCCATCCCGACAAAAAATAACAACAGAACGGAAACAGCAACCATGACAATTCCTTTAAAAAGATAAATGAGATCAATTTTGGTAAAGGATAAGACGGATTGCAGAGATGAAACTATTCCGAAATCAGAGCTGACAACAGAATATGCTTTCGGGTTGATCTTCGAAAATGTAGTATTGATCTCAGTTTTTCTTTTCTTTTTACCGGAAAATCCTGAAAATGAAAAAAGACGGTAGGAGAGCAGTAAAAACATCACAGAAATGAAAAGGAAAACAGTCCTGTTCACCAATAAATATGAAGAAAAGGGAATGGCCAATTCATTTTTTTCGATAGCGGAAAGGTTTCTTCCCTCAAAAAAATAAGCAGATAAGCCAAAAGGGTCTGTGAATGCAGATATCTGCTGTGATTCCACTGACTGAGGAATACTTCCGGCCATAAAGGGTGAATTTGAAAACAGCAGAACAACCATATATAGGACATAAAGCAGTAATCCGCCAATCACAACCAGTAGTTTCTTCTTCGTAGTCAATGAAATGAGAAACAAAAAGCTACAGACTAAAAGACAATTGATAAACCCGAAGATTAACAGCGGAAATAGATAATACCAAAGATTAAAATAAGGCTGCATCTCGCTTCCCGTACGCATATTCTGTCCGATTATAAACCCGGTCATCAAAAAAATAAAGCTTAAGAATGTCTGTAAAAAGAAAGAAAAAAATCTTCCGCTTATGTAAACCCTTTTTGAAAGCGGAAGAGAAAACAAAATACTGTCGAATCTTGAATCCTGGTCTTTAAAAAGTTGCTGACTGGCAAAAATAGTGGCAAAGAATATCACGGATAAGCTTAGCATTCCGGTCATAAAACCAATGGTATAGGGAGAATTCAGATAAATACCTTCTCCGGCACTCAGGTTGAAATTATTTCCACAAAATATTCCAATTCCGATCAGGATCAAGGTAATAAGGTAAGTAAGCCAATGCTTGGTAGTGCGCTGGACTTCGAATAAAAATAAAGCGTTCATGATTAGATTTTTTGAGTGAGAGAATGGAAGTAAACGTGCTCCAGTAAAGGATTTACAGGAATGAAATCTTTAGGCTTTTCGTTGGAGAATGTAGTAATGTATAATTCCCTTTCAATTAATTGCTGACTGATGATCTGATAGGTTGAATGATAATGATCCAGCTCAGTTTTATTAATGGATTTTGACCATATTTTCTGATTCAGTTCGGCGATCAGATCATTGGGCTTTCCTTTCTTCAAAAGCTTTCCTTTGTTTATAATGGCCATTTGTGAACACAGATTCCGGACATCTTCCACGAGGTGGGTGGAAAGAATGACAATAACTTCTTTACTGATATCATTCAGCAAAGAATTGAAACGGTTGCGTTCTTCGGGATCAAGACCTGCAGTAGGTTCATCAACGATAATAATTTTCGGATTCCCTAATAGAGCCTGTGCAACTCCGAACCGCTGCCTCATTCCTCCGGAAAAAGTATGGACTTCTTTGTTTCTGAAATCAGAAAGATTTACTTTTTCAAGCAGGCTTATGATCTGATTTTTGCGTTCGGTACTGTTTTTAATTCCTTTTAAAATCGCAATATGTTCTAATAGATCATAAGCGGAAATTTTAGGATATACCCCAAAATCCTGTGGGAGAAAACCTAAATTTTGTTTTATGTAATTAGGGTCTTTAGCAATATCAACTCCATTGAAGATTATATTTCCCGAAGTGGGTTTCTGAAGTCCTACAATGGTTTTCATTAAAGAAGATTTTCCGGCTCCGTTAGGACCTAAAAGTCCAAACATTCCGTTTCCGATTTCCAGCGAAATGTTTTGAATAGCCTGAAAGCCATTTTTATAGGTGAGGTTGAGGTTGTTGATAGATAAAGTATTCATATTGTTGGGTTTGGATAATAGAAGGACTGGCAATGTTTCCATTGCTTCTTAAGATAATATGTGTAAGATTTTATACTGAAGGGCCTAATGTAACCGCAAAAGTCACAAAAGCTATTGTTGAAAGGCTAAAATTTAAAATTTAAATTTAAAATTTTAAAAAGTTCAATAAGATTAAAATCAAGATTTCAAATAATCGTCGATCATTTATTCATCTTTATATTCTAAAATATCTCCCGGCTGACATTCCAGTATTTTACAGATCGCTTCCAGCGTGTCGAAACGGACTCCTTTGGCTTTTCCTGTTTTCAGGATGGAGAGATTAACGGGAGTAATTCCCAGTTTTTCTGCCAATTCTTTACTTTGCATTTTACGTTTGGCAAGCATTACATCTAAGTTGACTATAATTGGCATTTTATATAATTAAATCTTGTTCGTTTTGCAAATGTAATCCCTGTTTAAAAATATTCGCAAGAAATAAGCAGAAAATTCCCAGCATGAAATGAATAAAAACCAATCCCCATATTATACTTTCCACTTCCACGAAGAAGCTCGCGATCACAACTATAGGCAATGGAAAAAAGATATTATAGAGGTAAAACCTTTTCAGGTGTGTAATGTTATCCTTCGTAAATAATTTTGACTGAAAGAAAACCTTAAAAACTTTGGCTGAAAACCAAAAGAATACCCCGTATGTGATTAAAACCAATAAAAAAGAGAATAGGATATACGGATAATTGTTCTCAATATTCAAAAAAGGCTTTTCGGTAAAAGGGTAATTGATATGAAAGTATGCATTTTCTTTATACGGCGTTATGCTAAATCCGGTTACGAGACAAAGAATTGAATACACTGCAGTCAGCAAATAGCCGATTGCCAGTATAAAGCAAATGTAGTAGAGAATCTGTGAAATAATTTTTGTCTGATTCATGACTTGATAATTAATAGATAATGCAAATGTATAATTAATTATCGTAAAACAATAATTATTTTAACTAAAATTTTATTTCATGCGTTTTAGGATTAAGAATGGAATACGGAAAGCCTTAGTATATGGCAGTTTTTAATTAATTTAGAAATATCAATTTTTGATCATGGCATATAATATTAAAATCGCAGACAGAGTTCGTGAACGGCTTTCCGAAATTCCCGATCTCGAAATTGTTGAGAAAAAAATGTTCAGCGGATTATCTTTCCTGGTGAATGGGAAAATGTGCATCAATGTGAGCCACGATAACCTGATGTGTCGTTATGATCCCGATCTGGAAGATGAAGTTGCAGAAAGAAAGGGATTTCTGCCAATGATCATGAAAGGGAAACAGCTTAAAGGATATTGTTATGTAGAACCTGAAGGTTTTCAAAAGCCTGAAGATTTTGAATATTGGATAAAAATATGTCTGGATTATAATCCTATAGCTAAAGTTTCAAAGGATTCGAAGAAAAAATAATCCATTGAATCTCCTTAGATTTCAACCAATTCTTAACAACAAAGCATTAAGAATTGGCTGGAAAATATTTAGCTGTATAATTGTTCTCTTATTTCAATTAAGATTTTTGTTGTTTTTTCCAAATCCGGAAAATCGGGAAGCGTAGAGATCGAATGATAATATTCAATAGATTTAATAAGACTTTCTGCTTTTTCCATTACCGCTTCATACGACCGGTTTCCTGCTTTGATATCTAATAATTCATCTCGGTTTTCCACACGAATATTTAATGAATTAGTTTTAAAGATCTGTTCACACGACTGCAGTAAACGAATGGTATGCATCATATTCTTACTGTCATAATTTTGTCCGTGATTCTGATTAACATTATAACGGTCTTCATTTCGCTCCGAAACCCACTTCCAGTATTCACGATAATCTTTGCAATAAGTCGAATAGGCATCGAGGTTACAGAAAAGATAAGCCAATACTTTTTCACCTTTCGGAACCGATGAAACGGAAACCTGATTGGCTTCTTCATGCTGGATAATTCCTTTGTAATTTAAATCTCCTGATTCGTTGTAGAAAAGAGCAAACATTCCCTTGGTATTGTCTATGCTTACCAAACCGCATTTTTCCTGAATTAAACCACCCCGTCCTTCGGACACCCCTCCGGTGGAGGAGAATTCTTTAAGCCATTTTTTTAATGGAATCGAGCCTTGATTCTGTAAAACGTAACAGAAATCGAGAATGGATTTTCTTTCTTGAGCAATCGGATTCAGGATCTTTTTGTTGAGCCCTTTTGCTTTTTTAATTTGTGAAATCGCGTAACCCGCAAAGGTGTCTTTGCATAGTTTAGAAAGAAAATCTTCAGGTTTCAGCAAATCCATCAAAGGGTTTTTATGCTGAATACAGTCTTCCGGACTTGCCAGAATTTCTAACATATTCGGATTGTTTTTCTGTAATAATTCAACAAGCCTCCCGATTTCATAATACGTGATATCATTTGTCTCATTGGAAATTTGCGGAATATAATTTAAACCAAAAAAATCTTCTTTGGGTAAATAATAGACTCCGCGAATATCTGTATCTGAGCTTTCTGTTGCCAATCCGAAAGATCGGCTTCCGGAGATGGCTTGGAAGAGGATGAGGCTTTTGTTTTTTAAGTCTTGAATGGTCATTCCGTAAAATTTTTAAAACTAATTTTTGGAATTAAGCTTGAACAAACTTCTTTCATTTTTCCTTCGAAAACTTTTTTGATTAATTCTTTTTTTTCTTCAGTCTTTGATGATGGAACTTGATATAAAATAGCATCATGCATAGGTAATAAAAACTCAATTTCTTTATCTAAATCATATATTTCTTTAATTGACTTTTTTAAAATTAAAGATGCAGTTCCTTGTATTTTTTGGCTAACTAACCAGCTTATATTTTCCTCAAGTTCAGTCTCAGGAGTTATATATCTATGGTTACCTAGTAATGTACTGATCATTTTTTTTTCTATAAACTCTTTTTCTAGTTCTTTTCTAAAAGGTTGAAATTTTGTAAATTTTCCAAAAAATATTTCTAAATCTGCCAATGTGTATTTCTTTTGGATTTGATCTTTGGATGCACCATAACTATATAGAAAGAAAAGACTTTTACATTTATCTCTATTAAACTCCGGCTTTTTTAATAATTTTTCCATTTCTGAATAAATATCTCCAGAATTATACATTTTGATAAGTTCTTCGTCTTGCATTACATCTGCTAAAATTCCCGCTTCAAATTGACAATAATCTATGTATATTAATTCTTTTCCTATATCTGGAGTAATTATCTTTCTATATTCTCTTTTCAATTGCTGAAAAGATGGATTTTTTACTAAAATTCTACTTGTAACGGTTCCGAAATATTCAAAAAAAGGATAAACACTTTTATCTTCCAATGACCCAACTCTGGTAAGCACAGTCTTACTGTCATTTAATCTTCTTTCTTTATATAAAAGACCTATTAGCTCATATTCGTGCTGGTGATATTTAAGAAAATTGTAATACTTTTCTGTGCCAATTTTATCAATATTATCGCTAAATCCTATCTCCAATATTTTTGCTTTAATTTTGGCATAATCTTTTGAAGAAAAAATGCCAAATTCCAATTGTAATTTATTTCTTATTTCATATAAATCTATTATGACTTGTTTTAAATAAATTTTTACCAGTTCATTATCTATGGCTATTCCTTTTTGAGTTCTTTCAAAGAGTATTGTGTTTAGTGATTTTTCAATTTTTTCAAATCTTTCTGATTCATTATTGTTTTGTAAATCTATTTTATTTTTTAAATAAATTTTATATAAAGATTCTACTAACAAGAAAAGAACTTTATCTACTTCTTCCTCTTTAATATTGTCAATTAAATTTTCAAATATTTTTTTGTATTCTTTAATTTTTGTTCTATCACCTATATGATTTTTTAACTGGTACCAAAATGACCATTGTTTTTTAGTTTTCTCAAAATATTCTTTTGGCAATCCTAATATTTGCTTTAATTGCTGTTCTATATCTATAAAGATATATTTATGAATATCTTTAATATCAGAAATCAAACTTAAAAAATCAAAAGAAATTATCGTTTTAACTTCTAGAATTTGAAGAAAATCTAAATTCTTTTCTTTTCTTGGCTTTTTGTCATTTTCTTTGATAAAGAAATAAGTTTTCAAAGTACCTTTTTCGTATCTATTATATTTTAATATAGCTACTTCCATTTTATAATGAAATTAATGTGGGAGAATCTTTGATAATGTCGGATATTTTTAAATCAGGTAAATCTGCTACAAATATTTCTTTATTTCTAGCATAGAGTATCTCATGAAACCCTTTTAAATCTTTTGAAACATGAGTATTTTCTATTTTTTCAGGAGACACCATTCTTAATGCTATTAATACGTTTTTTTGTAGAAAATAATTTTTACCAATATCTCCATGATTTAAAGATTTTAACATGATATCTTTATAATCTTGCCAATTTATGGATGCTAAATATAAATAGGCTCCAGCTGTGTCAGCTTGATTATCTTGATTAGGTGATCTAACTTTTTTTACAGCATAGTCTATTAGAGATATATTGCTAAACCTGTGATATGCTAAAAATAACCATAAATAGTAGGTCTGCCCTTCGTATATATTTTGATTGGGGTCTAATAAAATTTCTTTAATTTTTGTGTAGTCCTCTGTTTTGAAATAAAATTTATCAATTGCTCTTAATAATTGAATAAAACTTACTGTTAGCCAAGGCTGTTTAGTTAATTCATTTAAAGTGTAATCAATTATGGTTCTGTAATCTATTGACTGCTTTAAACCAGGTATTCTTGCAAATTGCTGGAGTTTGCTGATGCAGAAGCTTATTTGTCTCTTTTTTAGAAATGATTCTTCATTATTATCATCACTAATTGTTTTTTGAAATAGAGTATAAGTCATGTGTACAGCTTTTTGAACCTCTCTTTTTCTTTTTGTTTTAATAAGACTTGTAATTTGTTCTAATTGTAATAACGAATCTGGCAAATGTTCTAAAATACTTTCTTTGTGTTGTTGATTAGTGAAACATAATATTTTAGTTTTAGAGGAATTTAGATTTAGCCCATTTTGCCTTAAAGCTTTAGATAAATCACAAATAGCCTTTCGGGCTTCGGATTCTGTTTTACAAACAATACGAATGTCATCCATGTATCTATAATAGAAAGAATAGCCATTCGTATTAATCATAATATTGTCAATTTTTTTTAGAAAAAGATTTGCTAAGAATGAAGAAGCATCTCGATTTTGAGGTATTCCAAATTCTTTATTAATTAGTTTTTCATTCCATTTTGTTATTAATGATTGAAGAGCATTAATTATTTTTTCTAATTCATTACTAAGACTTTCATTTTGTCTGAAATGGTCATGAATTAGTTCTTTTATATTTTCTATTAAAAGTCCAATGTGTATGTTTTCATAAAAATTGGTAATATCTGCAACAACTAAATAGGGGCTTTCTTCATTTAAAACAAATTTAGTTTGATATACATATTTCATCCATTGCTCTATAGAATAATGAAAAATGTATTTATTATTATTTTTGCCTGAGTTATACCTGAAAGAATAAATTTTATTATTTAGTATAAAATCCAAATGTTCCGAAAGTTTGTCAATATATGCCTGATACATAACTCGATCAATAAGACTAGTTTCAATACTTGGGCGAGTTGAAAACCCTGATTTTGGTATTACATAATGCTTTGCAGGAATTGAAGGTTTATAATTTCTTTCAGAATTATTTAAATATTTTTTTATTCTTTTGAAAATGAACTCTTTAGGAAGCCAAAATTTAAAATCTAGAGGATCCTGAAACCAATCGTCTCTTAAGTCTTGTTTCAGTCGCTTTATAGCTCTCCATAAATTAATTTCAATCCCATTAATATTGATTTTTTTATAATCAATGATATTATTATTGTCGTCTAATCCGATGGAATCACTATCTTCTGTTGATCTAAATGGTTCTAAAGTTTCTCCTTCATATTTTGAAAGATATGAGTTTAACTTTTCTGGAATTAGTTTTTTAGCGATAAAACCATTTGTTAAGCCTTCATCATCTGTTATTTCAGTTATTACGCCTATTAAGATTGGTTTATTTTTTTCTAATAATCCAGATCCTGAGTATCCAGAAAGTTTATCTAATGTATTGTATGAGGCTAATGAACTTTTACATTCTATTTTAAACTTTTTATCTTTTTTATAATGAATTTTTGTTTCATGTTCAAAATTATAAGGATCTCCATCAGCATATTTTGGATATCCAAAAGAATTTAAGCATCCCCTAAAATTTGAGTCTCCCAAAACTATTTCTCTAGCATCATTAAATTTGTTTTTTTCAATTAATAAAATGGCTATATCTATAGACTTTATGGGAATAATTTTGTCACCTTTTATTGTAATTTTGTCAAAATTACTTTCTTCATTTTTTCGGATAATTTCTATTTCATCAACTAATGCTTCATATTCATATGTTGTATCTGTACGTTTTCCATATACGCAATGTAAAGCTGTTAAAATATAATCAAAACTACTATTGAGACTTGTTTTGTATATAATACCACTTCCAGAAGAAGTGTTTGATATTCCATTATATTTAGTTTCGAGTTTTATTGTAATACTCTTTAAAAGCTGTTCCTGATTTTCAGATAAACCTTTCATATCTACAATTCTATTTTGTAACCATGTTCAAAATTTTCAGAATAACATTCAAATTTAAACTCCTTTTTTTCTTCTTGTAAAAAATTCAAATCTTTCAAAACTGAAGAATAATTGAAATAAAAGTTATCTTCAGCATCTTTCTTATTTATTCTTGTTAAAATTTTAGCAAAAGTCAGTTTATTGGGTAAATTTTCTTTTTTACCATTTGCGCTAATTATAAAATTATTACATTTTATATAGTTAAATAAATTCATACTTAAGCTTTTGTGACTTCCATGATGGGAAAGTTTTAAATAATCAATATCTAATTCATTTATACCTCTTTCATTTAATATTTTTTCTAATGATTGATGTAATACTGTAGACTCTGCATCTCCCAAAAAAAGAATTTTTTTGCTTTTGTATTCTAGTAAGAATGCTATGCTAGATTTGTTTTCAACAGACGTGTCTAAATTTTCAATTTTATCAGCAAAAATTCTTGGATTTTTATCTAAAATTTCTTGTAGAGATAATTTGTAATCAGTTGATGAAGAACTAATATCAGTGTTTTTTAAAATTAAATTCTCAATATCTTTTTTATATGGCGATAGAATAGAAAAGTTTATACCAAATAATGAAATTTTTGGCGTTTGTTCTAATGTTATTTGCCTATTAATAGGTATATTTAAGGAATTAATTATACTCTCAACTCGCAGTGCTTCATCATAACTAATATCATTATTCACTGTAGTCGATGAAGAGACTGAATTAAACCAACAGTTTTTAATTATATCATTACTTATTTCCTCATCTTTCAATAAATACTCTATTCCTTTTATATGATCTTGATCTATATGCGTAATAATAATAAGATCAATAAATTCTTTTCTTTTTTGAATCTCAAGAATTTCTTGCTTAAGATTATGTTTATAATCATGTATGTTATTTCCTCCATCAATGAGAATATTGAAATTATTATCTAATTTTAAAAGAATAGAATCTCCATTTCCTGCTTTGAGTATTTTTATTAGCATTGCTATTAGTTTTTTCAAATATAGCTCAAAAAGTTTTACATAAAAAAGTTAGAAAATGATTTACATCTTAATTCTGATGTGTGAATTGAAAAAAAGCTCCTTGTAGAAGGAACTTTTTCCGCTTGCAGGAATTCCAATGAAGATGATTATTTGCATAATTCTAATTTTTAATACAACTCTCCACAACAACCTCCAAAGCCTTCTTCGCATCGCAATCACACAAACCCGAACACCAAGCAGGATTCGCTTCAATCAAAGCCCAGCCTTTTTCTTTGATAATTCCAAAATCAAGAACAATTGCTTTGGGAAGGGTTTTAGCGTATTGTTTCATAAAACTATTGAAAAACTCAAATAGATCTTTGTGCTCTGTTTCAGAGAGCGGATTGGTGTCGAAAGCATCGTTTCGCCAATAAGAAGAATATGTTTTTATTTCATTGTTTAAAACAAAACATCTTACTTCAAGTTCCCATTCCACAACTTCTGAAGTGAAAACGGTACTTTCCAAATCCAAAGTTTCAAATCCTTTGATGTTCGTGACTTTATCAAAAATTCCGGCTTTAAAACTTTTAAAATCAGAACATTTAATGAAAATATTTTCTTTGTCTACAAAATCTTTCAATTGCCCGTAAGAAATTTTACGTTTGGTAAACTCTTCCGAAATCTTTGAGAGCCAGTTGTCATCAGGTTTTGTTAAAGTTAAATTACATTGTTCTGCCACAATTTCCGCATAAATATCTTCGCCATATACCGCAATTACATCTGCACGGAATTCTTCGGGAACACTCCATTTTGCGTTGAAACGGCTCAATTCATAAGGTGAATTGATTGATGCTTTTTTCAGGTTGTTACTGTCTTCCGTGTACATAGGAGATAGGGCGACTATATTTTTCATGTGATTGATTATTGTTATTTATATTTTTCTATCATTTCTTTTATCTTAATTAAAGCATCACTTGCTTTTTCTTTGATCAATATATATTTTTTTGTTCTTGAAAAACGTTCAAAGAAATAGCTGTCTTCTTCTGTATTGATTTCTACCAGAAAGCCACCATATTGTAAAACTGTTTCTGCAATCATTTGTGGTAATGTGGTTGCTCCTGAAGTCCCAATTACAAAAAGAACTCCTGTATTTTTTGCAGCCTTTAATGTTGAGTTTAAAAAGTACAATTTTTCATTGTATGACTCATCAAACCATAATGTATTAGGACGAAGCCAGTCTTCACAGTTCTGACAATGCAAAAGCTCTATATCTTTTTCTGAGAGATCTTCTGAGAGATCCTTAGATTTTAATTCTGATGGTATCAACATGACACCGCTGCATTCTGAAGCACAACGTACTGTTTGTTTATTACCATGAATTTCAAAAACGTTTTTACTTCCCGCTTTTTGGTGAAGCCCATCAACATTCTGAGTAATTAGTTGAAACTTTTCACTAAGTAGATTTTCTATCTCAGAAAGAGTAAAATGTCCCTGATTAGGCTTAGCTTCTTCAATCAACTTTTTCCAGAATAGATTGTATTGCCAAACTTCTTCCTGATTTTGACTAAAATATTTAAATGTTCCGAATTCTTCCGGCTTATGATATTTTGTCCCTTTTATCCAGATTCCATCACTTCCACGATACGTAGGCAATCCGCTTTCCGAGGAAATTCCTGCGCCGGTAAGGAATGAAAAAAGATTTCTTTTCTCTTTTTGTAAAGTCTCCTGTATAAGTGTTTCTAATGTTGGTTTCATTGTTATAAATTTAGTATTTCTCTAAAAACTTTTTCCATCTTATTCTTATCCGCATTTCCACCTTTCAGACTCTTCGCTCTTTCCTCATTATTAATTACCATTTTCTCCAAAAATCCAAACAATTCCCAGTCATTCGGATGGTAATAAGATTCTCCTTTTGTGGCTTTTAAAGTGATTAAATTTTCTATTTTTGTTCTGGTAAAATCATCCACCAAAACCAACAATTCACTGAACAAAACTGGAGGAACACTTCCTTTTTCCAAGATCCATTTCCCGGTTAAGGCAGTTCTAAGGCAGTAGAAATAAGATTTCAGTTTTACTTCATCACTTCTGCAGGCTTCCAGATATTTTTTACTCATGCTCAGATAATGGTAAGAAACTGCTATCGGAGAAAAGCATTCATCCGCCAAAGGTTTGAATAAATCGTAAAATTTTTCATTTTTCACATAAACGATGGGAGAGTAAAACCAGCTTAGCAAAGCCGCATTCGACTTCAACAATAAATGAAAAGTTTTCCTCAAATCCCATCCCGAACCGTCCAGATCGTCTTCGGTCATAAATTCTATGGTTTCATCTTTATCCCACGGCGAAAGATACCAGTCTTTTTCGTGTCGGTAGATGAAACGTATGTCATAATCGCTGTCGGGAGAGGCAAAACCCCACGCTCGACTTCCGGATTCTACGGCAAGAAGTATTTCTACTCCGCGTTTTTCCTCGACTTCTTTTAATTTTTCTAATATTTTTGGTGTCATTGTTTTTAATTTATAATGCAAAGTAAAAGAGAATGTGCGCAATGTTTTTACGTTGAGGTTTTTTGTTGGAGAATTGTAGTGTTTTCAGGGATTGGAAAGTTATAGAGTTGTGGAGCTCGAAAAAACGACCTGGGAAACTGAAGCGTTAAGAAAATTAAAACTTAATCCGTTAAAAAATTCCCACTGTTCGAAGCGCGACACAAATATTAAATCAAAGAATAAATATTAAACTTGCGCAAGTTTTGGGAATTTTAGGATTAAGTTTTAATTTTTAGCGTAAGTTTCCAAGTCTTGAACTTTTGTCTCTTTTGTTCCAAGACAAAAGAAAATTAAATATCTGTTTAATACCCGGAATTTAGTAATTTGCACTCCATCATTTAATCTAATAAAAAGAAAAAACTTCCATTACATCAATGTTATCAGACGAACTACAACACAAAATCGATTTCAAGACAAAACCTTTAGGTGCATTAGGATTTTTAGAACAATTGGCTCATAAAATCGGAATGGTTCAGCAGACAACTTCTCCCATATTAATCAAACCGCATATGGTTGTTTTCGCAGCCGATCACGGAATTGCAACAGCCGGAGTCAGCGCTTATCCACAGGAAGTTACATATCAGATGGTGATGAATTTTTTAGGAGGAGGAGCGGCAATTAATGTTTTCTGCAGACAGAATGGATTTGACATAAAAATTGTGGATGCGGGAGTCAATTTTGATTTCCCGGAGGGTTTGGATTTGGTCGATAAAAAAGTACGAAAATCCAGCAGAAATATTTTGGAAGAACCGGCAATGACGATTGATGAATATCAACTGGCACTAGAAAACGGCAGGTCTGTTGTTAAAGAAATTTCTGAAACAGGGTGTAATATTATCGGTTTCGGGGAAATGGGAATCGGTAATACTTCAGCTTCCTCGTTAATGATGAGCCAGCTATTCAATGTTCCGATTGTGGATTGTGTTGGAAGAGGAACCGGTTTAAATGATGCTCAATTGCAGAATAAAATTGATATTCTTTTAAAATGTATAGAAAAATATCCGACTCTTGAAACGGCTGACGAAATTGCACAAACTTTTGGCGGATTGGAAATTGCTCAGATGATTGGTGCCATGGAAGAAGCATACCGACAGAATATGCTGATCTTAATTGATGGATTTATCGCAACGGTTGCTGCTGCTTCGCTGGTTAAAAAGAATCCTGAGATTTTAGACAACTGTATTTTCTGTCATGTCAGCGATGAATATGCGCATATCAAATTATTAGAATTATTAGGACAAAAAGCTTTGCTGAATCTTAATCTGCGAGTAGGAGAGGGAACTGGTTGTGCATTAGCTTATCCGCTGATTCAAAGTGCGGTCAATTTTCTGAACGAAATGTCTAGCTTTGAAGATGCAAATGTTTCAAATAAAAACTAAATGAAAGCGGTAAAGAATGAACTGATTTACTTCGCAACGGCGGTGATGTTTTTTACCCGAATTCCTGTTCCGTTCAACATTCCGTATTCAAGTGAGATCATGAATCAGTCCCAGAAATATTTTTCATGGGTGGGACTATTGATCGGATTCATCAACGCTGCTATTTTCTATCTTTCCTTTCAGCTTTTTAATCTTGAAATAGCGATTGTTCTAATGATGATTTCGAGTGTTTTGCTGACCGGAGCTTTTCATGAAGATGGTTTTACCGATGTCTGTGACAGTTTCGGAGGTGGTTACGGAAAAGAGAAAATCATGACCATTATGAAGGACAGTCGGGTAGGAGCTTATGGAGCAATTGGAATCATTCTGTTGTTTGCCTTAAAATTTTTCAGCATTAAAGAATTGGGAAGTATTGATGTCATAAAAACTTCAGCTATCATTATTTTTGCCCATACTTCAAGCCGGTTTATTTCAGGAACAATGATTTACACGCATCAGTATGTTACGGATATTGATGTAAGCAAATCTAAACCATTGGCAAATAAACCATTGGATGGAAAATCTTTATTGATAAGTTTTCTGGCTGTGCTTATTGCTTTTTCATTGCTTCCGGATTGGCGTTTAATTCCAGCTTTTGTATTAGCATATATAGGAAAAATCTACTTGGGTTGGTATTTCAGGAAACATATCGGAGGATATACGGGTGACTGCTTGGGAACGGTTCAGCAGGTTGGTGAAGTTTTATTGTATCTGGGAACTATTATCGTATGGAAATTCATTTAATTCGTCATACTTCGGTAGAAAATCCGGATCATTTGTGTTATGGATTTGCCGAAATGCCTTTAAGAAATGATTTTGAAGAAGATTTAAAGATCATTCAAATTGATCAAGATTTTGATTTGATAATTTCAAGTCCGTCTCAGCGTTGTCAGTTGTTAGCAAAATATTTTCAGCTAAACCATGAAACTGATGAAAGAATCCGAGAAATGAATTTTGGCGATTGGGAACTGAAAAAATGGGACGAAATTCCCGAAGAAGAAATCAATCCGTGGTATGAAGATTTCGTTACTATAAAAGCCAAAAACGGAGAGAATCTGTTAGAAATGCAAAGTCGAGTTGCTGAGTTCTGGAATGAACTGATTTCGAAAAAAAGCGTCAATAAAGTTTTAATTGTAACTCATGCCGGAGTTATTCGATTGATTATTCAGGCTATTCTTCAGTTTCCTTTGAAAAATATGTTCAGTATTCAGATCGATTATGGAAAGAAAACAGTGATTGATGTGAAAAACGGATTAGTTTCTATTAGAAATATAAATTTATAAGTCTCTCATGGATTTAGCTAATTAAGCAGATCTTTTATGGGTAGTCATAATTCTTAATCCATTATTTGACCTAGGAAAATGGAGCGTTAAGAAAATTAAAATTTTATTCGTTAAAAAATTTCCATTGTTTGAAGCGTGACCAAAATTTTGAATCGAAGAGCTTATTTGGAATTCACGCAAGTTGGAAATTTTAGGATTAAATTTTAATTTTTAGCGGAAGTTTCCAAGTCTTGAATTTTTGTTTCTTTTGTTTCAAGACAAAAGAAAATAATGACTTTAAACAAAAACTGCCATTTCAAGAATTCACTTAAAATGACAGTAAAAAGTTATTTGAAAATTTTGATAAAGCTATCTTTTTCTAAGCTTTCCAGAGAAAAATCGAACTCTGCTTCTTCTTTATTGGAAGTGATTGTTGCTTCCAGCGCTTCAACCAGTTGATTGAAAGAAACAGCTTCATACCATTGCTGATACAAGGCATTTGTGGCCATAACAGAGACTTCATTATTTCCAGAAACATGAGAATGTCCGGCTCCGAAATTCAGCAATACAAAGCATTGTTTTCCGCCTTTTGGCAATAACATCCCCAAAATCGTTTGTTTCTGAACCGAATTACATCTTGCCTCGGCAAAAAGATGATTAGGATTCATCATATAATTGTAGGTAATAGCATCACCTTTTCCGATAACGATTTTATAACCGCAATCGCTATTCCCGCTGAAGACGTTGTTCATTACCAATGTAGGAGCTGATAAGCCTTTATTAGCATACAAATATTCTACGGCACCGTTTGACGCGGAAGTTATATCTCTGGAGTACATCAATTGGCCTTCGTTTTGGTTATATGCTGCATTCCAACCGATTTTTCCGGCAATGTTCAATCCTGAAAGATCGAGATCATAAGCACCCCATGCGTTTTCCCAATAAATTCCTACAGCAAGACTTTCTCCATAAAATCTTGTTCCGGTTGGAATATTTCCAACAAACATTTTTTCGGAAGTTGGTAATCCAAATTCCACATTTTCTGGGAAATAAACTTTCTTTCCGGTTAAATTATATTTAGATTTTAAATAATTTAAGATAAAATCATAATTCAATTCATTCACAGAAGTTGCAGTGGATTTTTTTGTCCACGATTTTCCGTTTCGGATTCTATACACAAAAGTATCCTGACCATACATTCTTGAATAACAAGCCGACAAAGCTTTAAATAATGCAAACGGAGTCGCGTTTTCCAGCCAATGCAAATCGCTGTTTTCCAGCAAAATGTTTGTTGCGTTATTCAAAGGGTTTGAAACTAATGGCTGATGATAAACTTTTGAAAGCTTTGAAATTTTATTAATCGTTTTTGGCGCTCTGTTTTTATATGCTAAAAATAAAGGTTTGAAACGGTTGAAAATTTCCGCCATTTTTTCCAGTCCGAAACTTTCAAAAAGATAAGTTGGATTGAATTTACTCTGCTTAATATCATTAATTAAATCATCGTTCTTAATCAAAAGTGTTTCTTTCGTTGTTTTATAAATTACATATCGGAAAAACTCAACAGGATTTTCAGGGTAAATATCGTATCGGTCGGCAATTTTTATCACTGCTTCTTTATTTCGGATGTTTTCCTTTCCTGTGAAATCGTATTCCAGCTCGTGATGCAGAATGTTCAGGATATCATCGATAGTTTCTTCTTTCAACGCAATTCCGGACTTCAAAAGAGCAAGGCATTTTTCCGTCATTTCTCCCTTTGAATAGGCTTTAATGACTTTAAAATTTAACTTTAAACCAGGAATATCCAATACTTCATTCGGAATATATATTTCAGCCTGAAAATTGCTTCCATACGTCGAAACATAATGGTTGATCTGTTCAACTAACAATTGAAATCTTGTGCTGCCTTTTATTTTCTGCCACGATTTATGAAAGGTTTTATTTAAATCGCTTCCATTCAGTTTTTCTTTGGCGTAATAGGAAATAATTTCCTTTTTTGCCCACATCGCGCTAGGCTCAATAATAAAACCATTGTCCGAAATAAATGCTTTTGCATCAGATTCTTTTGCTAATACGGCATTGAATAATTGTAATGTTTTCATTGTTTTTAATTTAAAAAATAAGTGAGGAGTAGTTTTCTTTAAGTGAATAATATAGGAACTCCTTTTACCTATAGTTTATAAAAGGCGGGGAGTAGTTTTCCAAAATTATAGGAACTCCCTTTGCCTTAGAGTTTTTGAAAAGGCGGAAAGTAATGTCTATAAATAGGAACTTTCTTTGCCTTAATTATTTTGAGGAACAGGCAGGACTCGAACCTGCGACACACAACTGGAATTCATAGGAACTTTTTTTGCCAGCAGCGAAAAGTACTCTTGTTGCTCTACCATCTGAGCTACTGTTCCTACCTTATTATAAAAGGTTTTCATGAACCTTACGTGCTTTCATACCTGCAAGGTTGGTTATTATTTTTTTGTTAATCGATTTTGAATTCTTAACCTCAATAAGCCGACCTCGGAAAATGGAGCGTTAAGAAAATTAAAATTTCATCCGTTAAAAAATTCCCACTGTTCGAAGCGCGATTAAAATCTTGAACCGAAGAACCAATCATTAATTTGCGCTAGTTTTGGGAATTTTAGGATTAAGTTTTAATTTTTAGCGGAAGTTTCCAAGTCTTGAATTTTTGTTTCTTTTGATTCAAGTCAAAAGAAATTTCTAAGCCTTTCTAAATTTCTTCTTCCTCTTCCAAGGCGCATTCTTCTGAACATCACCCGCCATAATACATCCGTAAGGCATCACTTCATCCAGAACTTCGCAAAGTCCGTATTCCTCAATTTGTGCTCTCACGTTTTTGGCACTTTTATAAGCAGTTGGAAGCTCAGAAATATCGATTTCATTGGTGAAGAAACGAACGTCAAGCCCTTTTGTTTCCTCTGCAAAAATTTCTTCAGTCGTTTTATGCGCCAAAGACTTTTTATGCTGACTTCTGCTGAAATTTCTCCCCGCTCCGTGTGGCGCAAATCCTAGATTTCTTTCATTGGTTGTTCCTTTTACGATCAAAACAGGTTCTGCCATATTTAAAGGAATCAATCTTGGTCCTGTAATATCCGGCATGAATTTATCATCCAAAGGTGTTGCGCCTTTTGCATGGTAAAATAAATCTCCATCTTTGAAAACGAAATTATGTTCGTTCCAATATCTGTCCTCTTTCTCGATCCCCAGTTTATTTAAGGTCGCGTCGTGAATAGAAATATGATTTTCTTTTGTCCATGTTCTTATCAGTTTAAGTGCTTCCCAATACGATTTTCCTTCTTTGGAATCATACGGAATCCAGGCATTTTCTCTTAACGTTTCAGGAGAATTTTCCATTCTGAATCTATTTGCCACCTTCATTCCTTTATCATACAAAGCAGCTCCCGGAGCTCTTGAACCGTGGTGTGTCACCAACATCGTATTTCCGGTATTTTTTGAAATTCCGACAAATAAGAAATGGTTTCCGTCACCTTGCGTTCCCATATGAGAACGGGCAATGCTTATCAGTTTTTCATCATTCAGGAAATCATTGGCTCTGAAAGCATCCATCAGTTCCTGAGACATCTCCATTTGCTCACCTCTTGGTCTTCCTCCATATCCGAAATGCGTTACAGAATGAGCGGCATCCAAAACTTCTTTAGGATCTGCTTTTCCAAAATCTGTCAGCATCACCGAACAGCAGATATCTGCGCTATGAAATCCGGGATGAATCGCATTTTTCGCGACAACAACTCCACCTACAGGAATCTGACCAACCGGACCTGTCGGACACGCATCGGGCATAATCGCCCCGGCAACTAAAGTCGGCGTTTTCATCAGTACGTTCATCGTATTGATTACTTTTTCCACGTTATCATTTTCACTTTCATGTTCCGCTCGGATGTTGATCACAAAATCTTTTGCAGTTTCATGAAGAGGAATCAGTTCAGGTTGTTTAAATTGCTCTAAATATTCCTTGATTTGATTTTCATCCAGTTTATTTTCATTAATATATGCAATCGCTTCTTTGAACCATTTTGCAGGTCTATATCCTAATTCGATTAAGTGATTTCCATTAAATTCCATGTGTTCTCTCATTTTGTTGATGCAAAGTAAAAACTAAAGTGTGCAATGTTTTTGCGTATTAGAAAAATTTTATATTTTTATTCAAAATTATTTTACACAAGATGGAAAATTTAAATCCGGAAATATTTCAGGCATTTCAAAACAAGCTGAAAACAGGTAATAGAAGAGGTGTTCATTTAAATGCTATTCCCGGAAATTCAAGATATAAATTTGATCTTGCCCGGCTTTCTGATATTCATAAAAGTCTTCCCGAGCATTTTATCATTAACCTTTTAACGCAAAAGAACGTTAATTTTAAATTCTCCATTCACGATAAAATTACGGATGAGGTTTCTAAAACTGAAGAAAAAGACAGTATTTACCTGTTTGATGATGAAAAAGAGGAAACCGAAAATGAGACAACAGAAGTTGCTTTGGTTAAAGATAAAACACGAAATGTAATCCTGGAAAAACTTTCCATAAGTCTGGAAAACCTGATCTTTCAAAATGAAGTGATACAGTCTGAGAAAGGAATCAATTCTTTGGGCTTCGGTTTTCCGATGTTGATAAGGAAAGATATGGACGGGCAGATCTCTGCTTCTCCTATCTTGATCTGGTCTGTCAATATAAAACCGGTCAATGAGCTCAATACTTGGGAAATCAGCAGAACAGAAGATGATCCGATTTATGTGAATGAAGTTCTGATCAATCATCTGCAAAATGATTCGGGAATTGTAGTGGAACAGATTTCTGAAGAAATGCTTGCTGACGGAAAAATAGATAAACTGGAACTGTTACAGATTTGCCAAACCCTTTTGGATCAGCTTAAAATTACCCAGAACCTTGATTTTATTCTTAATAATTATGAAGAAATCCCATTGATCAAAACGAAAGCTTCCTATGAAGAACAGCTTCAGAACAATGGCGATGCGATCATCATTAAATCCGGTGTTTTTTCCATTTTTGAAGTTCAGAAACAAAATATTATCAATGATTATGAATCGTTAAAGAGAGAATTTAAACCTCTTGAAAATGCAATAGCATCAGACTTTCAATCTATAACCTCTGTAGAAACTGATCCTTCCCAGCAGGGAATTTTAGAATCCCTAAAATCACAGACGAAAATTCTGATTCAGGGTCCTCCGGGAACAGGAAAAAGTCAGACGCTGACTGCAGTTTTGGTCAATGCACTGGAAAACAAACAAAAAACCATTGTTGTCTGCGAAAAACAAACGGCATTGGAAGTGTTGTATCATGCACTTCATAAACTCGGTCTGGAGCGGTATTGCATTATGATCAAGGATAGTGTTTCCGACAGGAAGTTAGTGGTAGATGCTGTCCGAAATACCATTGATCCAGCCGACTTTAAAAAACAGGAACAGCCTTATTCTGTTCAGTCTTTGAAAGATCAGCTGACAGAAATTTTACAGCATAAAACAATTATTAATACGGTTCATGAGCTCCTGAATTCAGATTTGATTTCAGGTAAAAACTGGACGGAAATTGTAGGTGATCTCTTAAAGTTTCAAGAAATCAAAGAAAATATGGATGTTCAGGACATTCAGTTTTCTTTTTCAGAAGAGGAGGGGAAAGAAATTGAATATGTTTTAGAAAAAGGAAAAGAGATTTATCAGGAATATCAACCTTTTGAAAAATCTTCATTTATCAATCCTGAAAAGCTGATCCGTGAGAATTTTCATAACAGCCTGCAAGATTTAGATGATTCTTTCCATGATTATGAAAAGAGGTGGGATGAGATTCAGTCGCTGATCATTGATTTTAAACCCGCCTATGAAGAAAAGAAAAAGCAGGATTTTAGTCAGAGCCTTCAAAAATTATCATCTTTAATCAATGAAGCGGAAGTGATCACTTCTATTCTCAATCAAAATTCAGAAGAATTTCACCCGGAAATTACAAACGGATTTTTCTATAAGTTCATGGCATTGTTTTCTTCCGCAAAGAAAAAGAAAATCAACAATCAGAAAAGATTACTGGAAATTAGTTCGGCTGTTAAACAGATAAGTTTAAACGAATTTTTCCCTTCGATCGAGCTGTCCGAAAATCTTTGGAACAATAGAAACGAAATTCTGAATTACCGCCAGAAAATACAAAACCTTCAGTCTGAATTTTCTTCTCAACTGGAACAACAGTTCAATACCATTGATTTCCTAAATATTTTCGATCCTGTGATTTCGGGAAGAGAAACGGAGATGATTTCCCAGCGAATTCAGCAGTTGAAGAAAAATATTTCTAATGATCAGTGGGTGAAAGATCTGAACTTTGGAAATACCTATCAAAACTTTGATCAGTATCTGATTTCTGTTTTAGACCGATACGGAACATATAGAAATCATCCTGAAAATCCTTTGTTAACTGAATATAACTGGTTTTACTTTTACCAGCCTTTAAGTGTTTTTCAGAAAAAGATATTGGAGAAGCTTTATTCGGTTAACAATTGGAAAGCTTCTTTCTATGCTGCCTATTTTCCGTTATTGTTAAATAAATATTCTGATTCAAAACTTAATTTTAACGAAAAGAATTACGAGGAAATTACGAAAAACATAACACAGTACAGATCTTCCCAGCAGAATTTTATTCAGTATTTCTGGAATGATGCTCAGCAAAATGCAGTGAAGAAGTTTGAACAAACAAATAAAGACATTACGGTTGCCAATCTTTATAACAAGAGAAGTAGTGTAAATCATAAAAGATTAACATTAAGACAGATTGTTCAGAAAGATATTGATCTTTTTACCAGCTTTTTTCCGATCATTCTTACGACTCCTGATGCATGCAGCAATCTTTTTCAGGGGAAGAACTTTTACTTTGATCATGTGGTGTTCGATGAAGCCAGTCAGCTGAAACTGGAAGACAATCTTCCGGCCATGTTGAAAGGAAGAAATATCATTATTGCAGGAGATGAGCATCAAATGCCTCCTTCCAATTATTTCAGCAAAGTTTTTGACGGAACAATTGAAGATGAAGACGATATTGAATCTGAAAATGAGGTGATCACCTATAAAAATTCCTTATTAAATATCGAATCTTTATTGGATTTTGCCACAGAAAGTCAGTTTGAAAAAAATCATCTGGATTTCCATTACCGTTCTAAACATCCTTATCTGATCGATTTTTCCAATCATGCGTTCTACAATTCACGTTTGAAGCCTCTTCCTACAAAATCTGAAACGTTACCGGTTGAATTTTTTCAGGTAGACGGAATTTTTGATGAACATACGAATAAGGAAGAAGCGGATAAAGTGTTGGAAATCTTACAGAATATTCAGCCTTTGAAAGATGGGAATTATCCTTCGGTGGGAATTGCAACCTTCAATATTTCGCAGCGAAATTATATTAAAAGAAAAATTGTTCAGGAAACCAGCATTCCCGGAAATGAAGTCTTTAAGGAAAAAATCCAGGGACTGGAAGCTGCCGGATTGTTCATTAAAAACCTTGAAAATATTCAGGGAGATGAAAGAGATATTATCATTATTTCAACCACTTATGGAAGAAAATCCAGCGGAAAATTTATCCAGAGTTTCGGTCCGATCAATCATACAAAAGGGTATAAACTGCTTAACGTAATTATTACCCGTGCGAAGGAAAAAATTTATGTCTGTAACTCGATTCCCGAAGATGTTTTCTCAAATTATAAAGAAGCTCTGGAACAGGAAGGCTCAAATAACAGAAAAGCTGTTTTGTATGCGTATCTGGCATATTGTAAGGCGGTTAGCGATAACAATGAAAATCAAAGAGTAGAAATTCTGAATACACTGGATCAGTTTGGATATACCAGTCATTCGGAGAAGAATAATAGTTCGAATACCCTGGTTGATGTAATTTATAACCGATTACAGAAAGACTTTCCTCATTTGAATGTACTGAAGAACCATCATTTCGGAGGCTATGAATTTGATATTCTCATTGAAAAAGAAGATGGGAAGTCTATTATTGTCGAAGCAATGAGTAAAGAAAAATATTCTGGAAACCTCGGTTATCTGGAAGATGTGCATAAAGAAAAGATCGTACGGAATACAGGTTTAGAATACGTAAGAATATGGAGCCAGAACTGTTGGCAAAACCTTGATGCTGAAATACAGAAAATACATAAAAAAATATCATGACAGAACAATTAAAGAATGCACCAGAAACTATCCAATTTAAAGAGGTAATCGCTCATATTGACGATCATTACAACTTTACACCAACGAAATTTACCAATGGAAATACAGTGAATGAAGAGAATCAGAACAATGGTTCGTGTAAAGTGTTCAGTTATGCAAAACTGAATAATTTATCAAAAGAAGATACCCTGAATCTTTTCGGAGAATTTTACAGAGAAGATGTGCTGAAAAATCCTGAAGGCACGGATCATCAGAATATCAGAAACTTTATGGAATTTGGCTGGGACGGAATTGCTTTTGAAGGCGAAGCTTTGCAAAGGAAATAGAAATTTTATATAAAATTATTTCAAAGTAAGCTCCAGTTCAAAAATGGAATACAGACAAGAGAAAATATTTTGTAATGGAAATTTCAAGCTCATTACAGAACTGAATGAATTAAGAATGTCATTATGGGTGAACGGTTTCGGATTGGAAAATGCAATAACAGGTGAACAAATTATTCCCGTAATTTCATATTTTAATCTTGATCATATTGAGGAGGTCGATGAAGGGATTTTGAAAATAGAGTTTAGAATTTATCCTAAGGGCTCACCATATTATACAGTCGAAGTACATCCGTTTTCTAAAAGATTTACATATGAAGGCAGGATGTATTCAACAGATCATTTTCATGAAATAATTACAGGAGAAGGCTCGGAGTAAATGTCCGAAAAATTTCATTTTACATATTTTTAACTGCTCGTTAATTTAAAACTCAGCAAAATGTCATCCAATAAAAATGCTCTCATCCGATACAAAACACTGGATAAATGCTTAAAGAATAAGTATAAAAAATATACTCTTGAAGATCTGATCGACGAGTGTTCCGAAGCATTATTTGAGTTTGAAGGAAAAGAATCTTTCGTAAGCAAACGTACGGTGCAGTTGGATTTGCAGAATATGAGAAGTGAAAAGTTCGGGTATGAAGCGCCAATTGAAGTCTATGAAAGAAAATATTACAGATACAGCGATCCTGAATACAGCATCCATAACATTTCTGTAAATGAAAGCGACCTGAAAGCAATGAACAATGCGGTGCAGATTTTAAAGCAGTTCAAGGATTTTTCGATGTTTAAGGAAATGAACGGGGTGATCCAAAAACTGGAAGACTCTATTCATTCAACCAGTCAGAAATCAATTATCCACCTGGATAAAAATGAGCAGCTAAAAGGTTTGGAACATATTGATATTCTGTATGATGCAATTTTAAATAAAAAAGTTTTAAAAATTACCTATAAAAGCTTTAAAGCCAGAGAATCGGATTCTTATATTGTACATCCGCAATTATTAAAAGAGTTTAATAACCGTTGGTTTCTGATCTGTTTTAATAAAGACTATGCTTATAATCTGGCATTAGACAGAATGGAAAGCATTCAGATTGAAGAAGAAATCGAATATATTGATAAAAACCTGGATGGAGATGAGTATTTTAAAGATATTGTAGGTGTCACAGTTTCTCCCACTATGGTTCCTAGAAATGTTGTGTTCTTTGTAGATGCTGCCAACGCACCTTATGTTAAAACAAAGCCCTTTCATGCCAGCCAGGAAATTGTAAGTGAAACGAATGAAGGAACCATTTTCAAAATCTGTGTTCAGCTCAATTATGAATTGGAAAGACTTTTATTGGGGTTCGGGGAATCTTTGGTGGTTCACAAACCGAGAAAATTAAGACTGAGATTGCAGGAGAAATTCATGGCGGCTCATAAAAACTATGAAAATTTCATCATTGATGATGAAGACTGAGTGTTTTTTAATTTATGGCTTAAAAATTGTATCTCTTAAAAAACATAAAAAAATAAATAGTATGAAATCAAGAATATTTAAAGCTGTTCTCGCGGTTGTAGCACCTTTGGTAATTGAGTTTATAGTAAAGAAAATTTCCGAGAAACTGAATAAAAAATCACAGGAAGCAGAGCCTAAGAAACTTCCTGCATAAAATTAGAAGTAGTTAGATTTAATATTATAGAAAAGAGACTGTTGATTTTGTAACAGTCTCTTTTTGTTTTTATATGATATGTTGCATTTCAAAAATCAGATAAAATCATACACTCCATTCTTCCAGCCTAATACCTTAGAAGAATCTGCCTTCAGCCAGTTTTTAAGAATCGTAGCATATACTTTTCTGAAATCTTCAGAATAAATTAAATCCCCTTCATTTAAATTCGTTAAATCAGGAAGTGTGTTCAAAAGGCCTTTCTTTTTCAGCCCTCCACTGATGAAAAACATCTGGTTGGCCGTTCCGTGATCAGTTCCGTTACTCGCATTTTGGGCAACGCGGCGACCAAATTCTGAGAAAGTCATCAATAGAATATTGTCGAAAAGTCCGTTACTTTTCATATCCGCAACAAAAGATTTTACCGCTTCATTAATGTCTTCGAATAATTTTTGTTGTCTTTCATTCTGATTGACGTGGGTATCAAAACTTCCGATTGAAAGATA
This sequence comes from Chryseobacterium geocarposphaerae, assembly GCF_002797535.1. Classification (NCBI taxonomy): domain Bacteria; kingdom Pseudomonadati; phylum Bacteroidota; class Flavobacteriia; order Flavobacteriales; family Weeksellaceae; genus Chryseobacterium; species Chryseobacterium geocarposphaerae. The sequence goes on along the minus strand of NZ_PGFD01000003.1, from coordinate 13,567 downwards.
ATATACTCTTGTATTAATATCAGATTTTATCAGTGAAGAAACGGTTTTGAAGTCTTTTCCGAGTTGAGAATTCGGATAGGGCTGTTCCGTTTTTTTAGCTTTACTCTTTTCAAAAATATAACCGGCATTATTGATGGTTGAACCTAAAGTCTGATACAAATAAGAAACCGTCTCGTCATCATGATGGTGGTCATATAATGATTTGAAATATTTTTCCTGGCTGGTTTGATATAATCTTTTCGGATCTTTAAAGGCAAATGCTTTGTTATTTTCACCTTTTAGGGCCAGGCTTAACATGTCATCAACTTCTAATGCCTGTGTCGGATGTTCACAGCGATAACATTCTTCATCCAGGAATCTTCCCAGCCATCCGGTTTCAAGATATTGATCGCTTCTGCTTGCGGAATGCCATATATCCATACTTCGGAAATGGGATTTGTCTGGATTGGGATAACCTACATTATTCATCACAGAAAGCTCACCGTTGTCATATAATTCTTTAAAATAGGAAAGTGCAGGGTTGATACCGGCTTCATCGGTTAACTGTAATGAATTTTGAATGGCAATTGTATTTCTTTCTTTGAAATAAATATCGTTTCGGGTAGGAATTATGGTATTCAGACCGTCATTTCCACCTGTAAACTGAAGCACGACCAATATCTTATCGTTCGGTTCCAGTGCTTCATCGAATGTCATTGCTTTCAGGAAGTTCGGCATCAATAAAGATGCGGTAGCTAATGAACTTATTTTTAGGAATTCTCTTCTTTTAATTAACATACAACTAAGTTTTAGGGTAAAGATGATAGGTTGCAGGTGATTCAATCAATTTTAACTATAAGCTAAAATCCGCTACCTGCTTCCTAAAAACTACATTAACTGATATTCTGGTGTTGACATAAGATTAATGACATTCATTTTCACAGTACTGTCAGAGAAATTTTTCACGGAGCTCATATCTAATGATGTATTGTTTTGAATTAAATAATTCTCAACATTTTTTCCATTAAATATCTTTTCCACACGGGCCCAGTCAATTGTGATATTCGGGTTTTTAAAGCTTTTTGCTAAGGTGTTTGTATTGTTTTTCAATCCCATATCCAGGTCATCATCTTCTTTGGGACGATAATCGAGTGGTCTTAATCCTGACCAGATCTGAGGAATCTGAAGTCTCAGCATCAGTGTAGAACTGTCAATCCACGATTTTCCGTTCGGCCAGCCTGCAACATTAGGTGGATACAGCAGCATTTGTCCCAGTAATTTCTGATAAACGATGAGGTTCTCCGGATTTTGAATATTCATAGGAAGTGTTCGCATCATTCCGGCCATCAGCTCAATGGGAGATTTTATCCTGTTGCCGATATTTTTCTTATCATAAAACCATGAGCTTGAGAAAATATCTGTCATTAGTTTTTTGATGTCGTAGTTAGATTGATAGAAGCTTTCGCTTAGTTTATTAACAATGGTTTCATCTACATTTTCATTCACGAAAAACTTATAAATTTTAGTAGTGATAAATTTGGAAGTTGCTTTTTGTTCGAGAATGATATTTAAAGCATCAGTTCCTGTAAAGTTCCCGGTTTTACCCAGAAATGTTTTTGTGCCTTCATCATGAAGTTTTTTTCTCTCCACAAAATTCCCTTCCTTGTCAAATCCCCATCCTGTAAATGCTCTTGCTCCCTCTCTGATATCTTTTTCCGTATAGTTTCCTCTTCCCATCGTGAAAAGTTCCATCACTTCCCGCGCAAAGTTTTCATTAGGATGATCCTTTTTATTTTGCTGATTATTTAAAAAATTCAGCATAGCAGGAGCCTGGCTGACTTCAAATAAAAGATCTTTGAAATTTCCCAGCGCATTTTTTCGAATAACATTCAGAATTTGCCTGTTGAATTTTGGGTTGACCACTCTTGAAGCAAAATGTCCGTGCCAGAAAAATGCCATTTTTTCTCTCATTTGCTCTTTGCTATTCACCATCTTGTCAAGAAAATTCAGGTTCAGCTCCTCGTTTTGTTCGCGGTAAACCCGCTGCATTTCCTTTTTCTTTTCGGCTGGAGCTTTATCGTTCATCATATAATCACCGCCTTCAACAATATCAGGGGTATCATAATTGATGAAAAGAAAGGTTTCTTCTGTAAACAGATCATGGATTAAGCTTTTGATATCTTTTTTGTGAAGATCCTCAAACTGGCTGATTCCTGCTCCGAAACCTGCACGCCAGAGAAGGTGTTTGTTATTGATGAGCGATGGGAGAGTCATATCGGTATTTTGCTTTTGGATGGATTTGTTGAAAAAAGGTTAAAATAATAACGGGTTAATAATTCTTAATATTGCTTTTAAAGATTACCGAATGGATTATCATTCTTAATGCAATATAATGGAATGACGAGTCTATAGATAATGAAGCAGACTTCTGTTTTCGTAAAAATGACAGATCTGCAAAATTGATTTTATAAAGTACTTCTTTTTTTTAAATGGTTAAACAGCTATTTAAATTTAATGAAATATAATTAATTGAAAATCATTATTTTGTGATTTTAATTAATGTTAAAAAGACTGGCTTTTCCTTGCTTGGCACGATTTTTACATCTTTCTGGTTAGTAAAATTTAAAAAATCAAGAGTTATGAAAATGTTTAAACAAGCAATTTTATTTGCTGGAATTTTAACAGCGGGTGTATTAAGTGCGCAGGACTCAAAAATGAATAATATGATTAAAGTAGGAGCGAATGCTGGTTTAGCAGTTCCTTCCGATAATGTTTCTGCGTCAGCTGGTGTAGATGTTGCTTACCAGAATCTTATTACACCTGGATTTGGTTTAGGTATCGCAACGGGATATACTCACTATTTTGGAAAAGATAATAACGGATATAATAATAATGATGTTGGGGTAATTCCTGTGGGAGCATTAATCAGAATTTATCCGAAACAAACAGGATTTTACTTTGGAACTGACTTAGGATACGGATTCCTGGTAGGTGATGATAAAGTTGCTTCTAATTCTACAGTAGACAGGCCAGACGGCGGATTTTATATCAAACCGGAAATCGGATACCACAACCAAAGCTGGAATTTCTTTGTGCAATATCAGAAAGTATTTGCAGGAAGTAAGGGAGATTTAGCCGGACAGGACTATAATGTGGGGAACATCGGAGTAGGATTCTCTTATAATATTCCTTTAGGAAAATAATAATATTTTATTATAAACAATTATTAACCAAACCTTTTCAGTTTTGTGAAAAGGTTTTTTATTTCCTTATAGAATTTACAAAAAGTATTATTATATTTGATAAAATTTGAGATTATGAACTTAAATCCAAAATTTCCGCTTTATCTACCAGGAGTAAAGAATGGTAATAATGACAATGTTTCGATTATTGGAGCAAGCCTTAGTGAAGATGTGACAACATTAGGTTATTTTGTTTCCGGTAACGAGGGACTTAATATAAAAATTCAGACTCATTATCCTACGAAATCATTTTCTTCTTTTTCAGAGATTTTAGAAAAATTTATTCAGGATAATCAGCTAGAAAACGTAAAACGATTGGGAATAGCAATTCCGGGCCCTGTAATGAATGGGAAAAGTAATCCTATACGATTAGGCTGGAGTTTTGATCAGCAGGAATTTATCACAAAATTCGGTTTCGAAAGAGCTGATATGCTGAATGATCTTGAAGCTTCTGCATACGGTATGGCACTTTTAGAAGATAATGATTTGGATCCTATTTATACAAGTGGCCATCTGGAAAAAGGGAATGTAGCAATTATTGCACCCGGAAACGGACTGGGTGAAGCCGGATATTTCTTTGATGGAAAATATTTAAGACCTTTTGCTTCGGAAGGAGGTCACTCCGAATTCTCTCCGCGTACCAACGTAGAAGTGGAATTCTATCAATTCTTGAATAATATTTATGGAATTGTAAGTTGGGAAAATGTACTTTCAAAAACAGGACTATTCAATATCTACAGATTTTTGAGAGACGTAAAAAGACATCCAGAACCGGAATGGCTAGGAGAGAAGCTTACAAAAGGTGACTTTGTTGAGGAATTATTTAAGGCTGCTATGGAAGAGGATGTTCTTATCTGTAAAATAGCATTAGATACTTTTCTGGAATTTTTAGCGAGAGAAGCCAATAATCTTGCACTTAAGCTTAAAGCAACAGGAGGATTGCTGATTGCAGGAGAAATTCCTCAGTCTATAAGAGCTTATATCAATAAGGAAAACTTCTACGAAAAATATAAAATCAGTGATAAGATGGAAGAAATGCTGAAAAACATTCCGATCTACCTGATAAAGAACAATAATACGCCATTAAACGGAGCGGCGCTCTATACGGCTTATTATCAAGAATAAATAAGATCTCCGAAGAAATTCGGAGATTTTTTTTGATGATATTATTCATGAAAATAATTAATTTTATTGATGTACATCAATGAAATCTATTGAGTAAGTTAGCTATTTTTGCATCAGTAAATAACAAGTAATAACTTAATTCAATGAAAAAAATATTTTTATTAGCGGTTTTAGCTGGTGGATTAGCTTTCGGGCAAACAAAAAAAGTAGTAGCATCTGATGTACACTGGTGGGGGTATAAAGTAGCAAAATCTGAAGCAAGTTCTCATGACGGAACTATCAAGGTGAAGTCTGGTAACGTAGTTTTAAAAGGAAACCAGGTTGTAGGAGGTACTTTTGTTTTGGACATGACTTCTATTAATTCAACTGATCTTTCAGGAGAATATCAACAGAAACTTAATGGGCATTTGAAAAACGGAGATTTCTTCGAAGTTGAAAAATACCCTACAGGAACTTTCAAAATCACTTCTGTAAAGAAAAACAATGATAAAGTATACAATAGCTTAGTAACAGGAAATCTTACAGTAAAAGGTAAAACAAATCCTGTTTCTTTCCCTGCTAAAATTGCAGTTGCTAACGGAGCGGTAACTATTGAGTCTAATAAATTCTCTTTTGACAGACAAAAATTTGATGTTGCTTACAAGTCTACAATGCAGGATGTTTTTGTGAAAGATGATATCGACATGACAGTAAAAGTGACTGCTAAATAATTTAAACAAAAAAAGATTGTTAAAAGTGTAGAAGTTCTACACTTTTTTTTATTTTTGTTGAATTGTAAATAAAAAAGAATGAAAAGATTACTATTGTTGGCTATGATGTGTGTTTGCATGTCATTTGTTTTTGCTCAAAAGAAAGGAGATAAAGTGATAAAAGTGACTTCATCTGAAATCAGATGGTGGGGTTATAAGGTTGTAAAAACTCAGGAAACATCACACTCTGGAACTGTAAAATTAAAAAGCGGAAAATTCAATTTTGATAAAACGGTTTTGATAGATGGTGAGTTTATTATTGACATGAGAAGCTTAATGGCAGGAGATGTTTCTGAAGAAGATCAGATTAAGCTTACAAACGACTTAAAAAGCACAAACTTTTTTGAGGTTAAAAAATTCCCGACTGCAAAGTTTCATTTAACTAAAATTTTACCATTAGCAAACGGAACATACAATTCAACAGTATATGGAGACTTTACATTGAAAGGTGTTAGAAAGACGATTTCTTTCCCTGCAAATGTATACATCACTCAGTTTACAGTAATCATTGAATCTGCTAAGTTCTCATTGAACAGAAGAGATTTCAAAGTATTCTACCAGTCTTCATTGAAAGATTACTTTATTAAAAATGAAATGGATATTCAGTTCAAGATTTCTACAGAAAAACTGGATAACGAAAACAGAGTTCCGGTAAAAAAGAAATAATTTTTTTAACAATATTTAAATATGGGCAGCTTTCAGAAGTTGCCCATATTTTTTATTTTAGTAGTATGAAAATTTATATAATAAGCGGGTTGGGAGCCGATTTTAAAGTATTGGAAAAATTAGAATTTCCTAAACAACATGAAATTGTCTTTATAGACTGGCTGATTCCTGAGAAAAATGAAAGCTTTGCCGCATATATAAAGAGAATGGCCGAAAAGATTGATGATTCACAGCCATTCTACCTTTTAGGATATTCTTTTGGAGGAATTATGGTGCAGGAGATTAATAAACTGAAGCCTGCTGAAAAAGTGGTGATTTTGGGAAGCATAAAATCCGATAAAGAAAAATCCAGATTAATAAGAGCCGGAGAAATTACAAGAATTCCTAAAATTCTGCCGGAAAGCCTATTCAATGAAAGAACAACAAGAGCTTATTCTGTGCTTCGAAAGTTTTTCGATCCTAAAAACCCAAAGGTTTTACAATATTTCAGGGTGAAAGATCCTTATTATTTAAAATGGTCGGTTGAAAAGATCTCCGAATGGAAATTTGAAGAAACATCGAAGGTCGTACAGATACTGGGTGATAGAGATATTGTCTTTCCTATTAAAAACTCAAAACCCGATTACATTATCAAAGGGGGGACTCATCTTTTTCCTGCTACAAAATTTAAGGAGGTCTCCCGTATTTTACAAGATGAATTAATTTAAAAATATATTTTATTTCAAAAAACACCCTATTTAAAATAGGGTGTTTTTGTTTTTATTATTTGTTTTTGAAAATTTATTACTACTTTTGATGGGGTAATTAAAAATTTTATGAAAGTAGGGCTTAAATGGATAGTGTCTTTTACTATCATTTCTCTAGTCGCAGTCGGGGGGCTGTTTTGGAGTCCCATTGTTGATTTTCCGAATACCGGAGAATTTCTAGATGAAAGTAAAATTGTTGGAGCAGATGTGGCCTGGATTCTGGCAGCTGCAGGTTTGGTTTTATTAATGACGCCTGGCTTATCATTCTTCTACGGCGGAATGGTTGGGAAGAAAAATGTGATTTCTACCATGCTGCAAAGCTTTATTGCTTTGGGAGTGATCTCAATTTTATGGGTAGTAGTTGGTTTTTCACTTTCTTTTGGAGATTCTATTGGCTTTACGATTAATGGAGAACATTACGGAATAATCGGTAATCCTTTAAGCTATCCCTTTTTCAGCAGAGTAGGAGTATTGCCGCATAAAGCAATGGCTTCTACAATTCCCTTTATTCTTTTTGCTTTGTTTCAAATGAAATTTGCAGTCATTACACCAGCTTTGATCACAGGATCGTTTGCTGAAAGAGTAAGATTTATTTCTTATCTGTTGTTCATGGTTTTGTTTAGCCTGTTCATATATACTCCTTTATGTCATATGGTGTGGCATCCGGATGGACTTTTGAATAAATATTTCGGAGTAAAAGATTTTGCCGGAGGGACAGTGGTTCATATGAGTGCCGGTTTTGCGGCTTTGGCGGGAGCCATTGTTGTTGGAAACCGAAAAAATCCTCACCATGAACCATCCAATATCTCATACGTAATGTTGGGAACAGGAATGCTTTGGTTCGGATGGTTTGGTTTTAATGCCGGTTCTGCCTTGAGTGCCAATGCAACTGCTGCTACAGCTTTTGGAACTACAACGATTGCTTCAGCTTCTGCAATGATGACCTGGATCTTTTTTGACAGAATCAATAAAAGAAAAGTTTCTGCTTTAGGAGCGTGTATCGGTGCAGTAGTAGGTTTGGTTGCGATCACTCCGGCTTGTGGGTTTGTTTCTATTTCGGAAAGTCTTTTCATCGGTTTCATTTCGGCAATTGTTTCTAATATAATGGTTAACTGGAAAGCATTGAAGAAAATAGATGACACGCTGGATGTTTTCGCCTGTCATGGAGTGGGAGGAATTATGGGAATGATCTTAACAGCAATCTTTGCTCATGGTGAGAATGCAAGTCTTCTTCATGGGGGAATTAAAGTATTTGCCCATCATATGATTGCGTTGGTTCTTGTTTCATTGTTTGCATTTTTTGGCTCACTGCTTTTGTATAAGATTACAGACAGTATCATCACTCTAAGGGTCTCTGAGGAGTCGGAAAATATGGGACTGGATATGTCTCAACATGAAGAAAGCCTGTGTTAAAGTTAATTGTGAATTGTCAATTCGTTTTGCAGTCAATTTAAGAATTCACCTGCGAGCCAATTCATTATAGATAATTCACATCAATAATATTTGAGTTCATATAGTTTTAATTTTGAGCCGAAGGTGAAATTTCATCTTCGGCTTTTGCTTTTCAATTTATCGTGTATCTTTGTGTTTAGGAAAAATGATGAATTTTCTATATGGAATCAATATCGGTTTTTGAGATTATTAAAGTAGGGATTGGCCCTTCTAGTTCACATACAATGGGACCTTGGAATGCAGCTTCTGCATTTATTAGAATTATAAAGAGAGAAAGATCAATAGATGAGGTGAAGGAAGTGTTTGTTGAGTTTTTCGGTTCACTGGCAAAAACGGGAATCGGGCATGGAACAGATATTGCCGGAATGTTGGGATTAAGTGGTGAAGACTTTAAGACAATCGATACTACCAAAATTGATGAAAAAATTGAAAAAGTAAAAAATAATCAAATTCTCAATCTGGGAGGTGAAAAGGAAATTCCTTTTATCTACGGTCATCATTTGGTCTTAAATATGCAAAAGTCGCTTGACTATCATCCGAACGGAATGATCTTTAAGGCAATTTTTGAAGACGGAACTGAGCTTGTTCAGGATTTTTACTCTGTAGGGGGGGGATTTATCATGAGCCAGGAGAAAAAATCGATTCAAAAACACTGTGTCCGCACTTTGTATCCTTGTCATAAATCTTCGGATATTGTAAAATATTGTGAAAAATTAGGGCTTAGCAGGATTTCAGACCTAATCCTGATGAATGAAGAAAGCTGGAGAACTCAGGAAGAAACAAGACAGGAAGCCCTTTATATCTGGCAGCAGATCAAAGAATGTATTTATAAAGGAGTAAATAAAGAAGGAGTTCTTCCGGGGGGATTAAATGTGACAAGAAGAGCGGCCGGACTTAATAGAAAATTATTAGGAGATAGAATTTATAAAAATAAGGATGAGTGGTTTCAGCAGGTAGTGGATGCCGAAGAAAACTTCACCAATATTAATAAATGGATTGCTTGTTTTGCATTGGCGGTAAATGAAGAAAATGCAAGCTTTGGAAGAATCATTACGGCTCCTACCAATGGTGCAAGTGGAGTAATTCCGGCAGTTTTAATGTATTCTCAGGCTTTCACAAACTCTATAAGTGAAGAGGATATCGTAAGATTTTTATTGGTAGCCGGTGAAATAGGAACTTTATTCAAGAAAAATGCGACAATTTCTGCGGCGATGGGTGGTTGCCAGGCGGAAATCGGGGTTTCATCAGCAATGGCGGCTGCAGGTTTAACGGAAATTCTTGGTGGAAATGTTGGGCAGGTTTTAATGGCAGCGGAAATCGCGATGGAGCATCACTTAGGACTTACATGTGATCCGATCAAAGGATTGGTTCAGATTCCATGTATTGAAAGAAATACAATGGGAGCGATAAAAGCGATTACAGCAGCAAATATTGCCTTAGAAAGTGATCCGACAAAAGCAAAAGTAACTTTAGATGAGGTAATTCAGACCATGTGGGAAACAGCATTGGCTATGAGTGACCGTTTTAAAGAAACTTCGGAAGGGGGATTGGCGATTGCGGTGAATGTTCCGGAATGTTAAGTAACTCTAATTTAGATACAAAAAACCTCAGATATAAAATCTGAGGTTTTTTATTTATTATTTCTTGTTAAATAAAAACTTTCCGCCGCCTTGCTCCAGTTGCATTTCTGTTTTTTCAGGAAAGAAAGTCATCTTTAGACCGGCATTGTCAAATTTAAACTGATCTTTTTCTACATATTCTAGTGGAAACTCAGGTTGCCCTGTTCCCTGTCCGAATAATCCTCCGTTTTTAATGAAAATTTTAATACCAAGTGGAATATCTTTAGATGAATAATCACCAACGTATTTCTCTAACTCAGTTTCTGAAATTTTTGTAGTTGAAAAATTAGGCAGACTGAACTCTTTATTATAAAGTATACTTAAAATATCAATTGTGAAATTATTGGCTCCTATTCTGTCGGCGTTCAAAGAATAAGAAATGGAAATATCATCCTCACCGTTATAGATCATTAATGAATTGGTTCCATACGTTCCGCCGCTGTGTCCTACAAACATCTTTGAATAAAAAGATGTTAAAGCGAGTCCCATTCCAAATCTGTCCTCTTTAGGCATCATGGCAGAAAGGCTTTCTTTGGAAATAATTTTTCCTGCAAAAAGAGCATTAATAATGATATTTAAATTCGTTGGAGTAGTGGCAATATCACCTACACCTACTACATTGTTGAAATCAAAATCTTTCACAGGTTCCCATGCATTGGCATAGCTGTAAGAACTGAAAACGTTTGTTGGCTTTTGGCTCACCGTATAAAAGTTTTTTAATTGTAGAGGCTGTACAAATGTTTCCTTTAAATTGTCTGCGTAAGATTTTTTACTGACCTTTTCTAAGATTTTTGTCAATAAATAATATCCGGAATTGGAATATTGAACTTTAGTTCCCGGCTCAAATAAAGAACCCTGCTCAATAATGTGATTCATGATCTGTTCTTCAGAAACTTTATCTGTAAGCCACTTCATGGTATTCTTGCCCGTAACATAATCTCCCAGTCCTGAAGAATGATGAAGCAGTTGTGAAATCGTTATTTTTTCAGCATTTGGAATTTTAGAATAAAACTTTGAAAGTTTGTCATTAAGATCCAATTGCTTTTTCTCAATAAGCTTAAACAACATCATGGCGGTCATCGATTTTGTGATAGAACCGATCTGAAAAGTTACTTTATCCTCTTGGGAAAAAGCAGTTTCTCCAAAATTTCTTTTGTAGATCTCTTTTCCTCCTTTAAAAATCGAAATTTCACCTGCTTCGGCATTGTTTTTCTCTAGATAAGAGATGAAATCATCAATTTTATTCAAACTTTCCTGAATGTTAGCTGATAATTTAAGGATCTCGAGATTTTCATCTTTATTATTCTTTTTATCAAAAGGTTTTAAAACTAAAGGAAAGCTTTTCCCGTTTTGAATGAAATTACCTGATATGGTATTGTTTTCAAGCTTTCCTTTATAGGATGCATTTGCGCTTGTAATTTCTATAAACAATTCATTGTTGCTAAATGATACCTTTTCGGCAGGAATACCTTCAGCTCCTTGTGCGGGACTGTCAAGTAAAGCTTTATAAGAATTTTTATCTTTTTCTATATGAACAATAAAAGGAAGTTTATTTCCTTCAATATCTAAATCTCCTTCCCATGAACCGGCTATTTGTTGTGAGAAAATTTGTTGAATACTTAGTAGAAAGACAATAAATAAAATTTTAGTTTTCATAGCTTTTAAAATATAAATTGACAAGTGATAGTGGTAACGATAATTAAGAATGCAAAAATCACGATCTGTTTCCAGTTCTTAAGATTGGTCGCTGTTTTGAAACCATTATAGATAAGGGTCATTCCGTAAGCAATTAGTAAAAGAGCTGAAAAGCTGAAAATACAGATAACAACAAGATCTGCGGGAGAAATATTTGCCGGATTTTTTTCTGCCATTACTCTTATAGACTCCATACTGTTTTTAATAATAGGAAGCTCGCTGATCAGAATGATAAAAATTCCCGGAATTTGAGAAATTAAAATGGTATTGACAATATCAATAAGTCTGGTCCTTTTATTATATATTTTTCCGAGAATAAAAAAAATAATGATTGCAATGATATAGCTTAATAAGCTGTAACCAATACTTTTAATAAATGAGTCTTTTTCATCTGCATACCGGTAATGAAAAATACTGTCCACCTGTAAATTGAATACATTACATAATACCAATGTGATTCCCAGAGATACTATTCCTGCAATAAGAAGCTGATTCTCGCTATATTTTGAAAATGGGTTGAAAACTGTTTTCCAATTCATGTTGATGAGTTTTTTGCTTTAGTTTTTTAATAAGTTGATTTTTTGAATAAGATCATCCATTTTGTTTCTCATAGTAGGATAGGAGAGATCGGCTTGTTTTGCCATTTCTTTAATACTTCCGCTGGATAAGAAAAAATTGAGGATAAATTCCTGTTCATCACGATTCAGCTTTAATATAACCGGAAGCTCATAGTCTCCATTGACTTCTGTAGTACAGTTGGGACATTTCATCTGACTTACATTTAAGGTATGATCGCAACTAGGACAAATAATGGGGAGTTTCATTGAATATGTTTTTACAAATGTAATATTAATTTAAATAAAGTTAAATACTTTTTTAATAAAATTAAAAATTGATTGAATATTTGAAATAAAAAAACTTCCGGTTAAGGAAGTTTTTATAAAGGTGGTGATTAATATAAGTTATTATTTATCAAGTATTTCTCTTATTTTATTGGCATTGGAGATCAGTTCTCCTAAATATTCGTAATTTTCTTTTTCTAAAGCCGATTTGAATTTTCTTAATTGTGAGATATGTTCATTTAAAACATCCAGAACATTTTCCTTATTTTGTTTAAAGATAGGAACCCACATTTCAGGATGTGATTTTGCTAAACGTACTGTACTCGAAAATCCGGAACTCGCAAGTTGGAAAATCGTTTCCTCTTCACGTTCCTTTTCCAGAACTGTATTCGCTAAGGCATAAGATGTGATATGAGAGATGTGGGAAATATAAGCCGTATGAATATCATGATCTTGGGCATTCATATATATAGGATGCATGTCCAGAGTATAAACAATCTTCTCGACCAATGTAAAAGCATCTTCTGCAGATTCCTCTTTATTACAAATAACTCCGGCCTTTCCTGAAAAGCTCTCCGCTACAGCAGACTTTGGGCCATTGTTTTCCGTTCCCCACATCGGGTGAAAAGCAACATATCTGGATCTTTTAGGATGACTTTTAACTATTTCTACAATTCCTGACTTTGTAGAACCACAATCCATTACAGTTTGATCATCTGAAACCAAGTCCAAAACCTTTGGAAGGAGTTTTCTGGCTGCATCTACAGGAATTGCAATAATAATAAGGTCAGAATTTTTGATTCCTTCCTCTAAGTTTGCCTTCTCGTTGATGATTTGAAGCTCTATACCCTCATTAAGGTGTTGTTCATTGTTATCAATTCCATAAATATAAGTTGCAAGGCCTTTCTGTTTTAATTTTAAAGCTATCGAACCGCCTATTAATCCTACGCCAATAATACCTATTTTCATTTTCTTCTAATTTAAAATCAAAAAACCTCGTCTAGGACGAGGTTTGAATTATATATACATAAGAATTCCTTATCCCATAATTGAGTTAATAATTCTGTAATAATATGCTCTGTTGTTAGAATTCATACTGCGAAGGTATAAAATAATTTTCAAATGTGGACATGTATGCTATATATATTAGTATTTTGTTTTTCATGACTATTATATGATTGTCTTGTGCTTGCTCTTTTTATTAAAAAATTCTTCTCGTACCTAATCAGTGAGTTAAGATAAAATATTACGGGAATATGAAATTTAAGTTAAGTAAATTAGGATTATATATAATAAAGTATCTATCTTTGCCCCACTGAAAACGAGAGGTGAGTAGGTAAGCGCAGAAGAGCTTTTGGATAAGCATAAAGATTAATAAAATCACTTTAGGAGATACGGGAAAAACAATCAGAAACTTTTAGAAATAAAAGTTGTGGGAGTTAAAAAATTTTG